>CAZMOI010000065.1:0-1704 GCA_964568025.1 uncultured Candidatus Saccharibacteria bacterium | reverse complement strand
GCAGTCGCGTTCATGACGGACACACTAGGCGAAGGTAAGGGCATGTCCGCACTTCCGGTAATTGCGTTTCTCCTGTTTGGAACGGTAGCATCAAACGTCATTCAAGTTCTTTCGAAAAAATTTAGAAACGGCAAGAAAGTGTTTCGTATCGCACCCTTACATCACCACTTCGAAGCAATAGGCTGGCCCGGGTACAAAGTAACGATGCGCTATTGGATTCTTTCAATAATTTTCGCAATCCTCGGCGTTTCTATCGCACTCGTCGGCTGAGAGGCACGTTACAATACAGCGCATGTCCCCCCGCTCCAAACGACCTCACGTCGATCGTCTTTTGCTTTCAACTCTACTTGTTCTTGTTATCGGGGGCATACTTATTTTTCTCTCCGCCTCATTAGGTCTGTTTGCCGTAGACGGAGCCGAGTTTGCAGACGTAGCCAGAAATCAGCTTATTTTCGGGCTTTTCGGCGGGGGTATTGCGTGCCTTATCGGCATGAACGTGCCCTATAAATACTGGCGAAAAATTTCACTCTTTCTACTACTCGGAACCCTCGGTTTAACCGCACTCGTGTTTGTGCCGGGCCTGGGAATCGAACTTAACGGCGCGCGACGCTGGCTTTCCATAGGCCCTTTGACGGTCCAGCCTTCTGAGTTTCTAAAGCTTGCCTATGTCCTATATCTCGCCACTTGGTTATCAGGAGCAAAGTCACAGCTCAAAGATATGCGATACGGGTTACTGCCCTTTGGAATTATTACGGGAATAGTCGGGGCGTTGCTTCTTATGGAACCGGACGCCGACACGTTTCTTATCATCGCTCTCGCCGGTGTTTCTATGTTTATCGCCGCAGGGGCAAAGCTCCGAGACATTGCAATACTTGCTCTTGTCGGAGTCCTCGGTGTCACGCTCGTTCTTTTCATGAAACCATACATTCTTGAACGGGTAACGACGTTCTTGAATCCCGACCGTGACCCGCAGGGTGCGAGTTACCAACTGCAACAATCGCTTCTCGCAGTTGGCGCAGGCGAAATAACCGGGCGGGGCTTTGGACAGTCAATTCAGAAATTCGGCAAACTTCCCGAGCCGATATCCGACTCCATATTTTCCGTTTTTTCCGAAGAGTTTGGTTTTCTGGGATCAGTTGCACTTGTAATCGCATACCTGACGTTCGCACTTCGGGGGCTGTGGGTGTCGGCGCGGGCACCCGACCTTTTTGGAGGCTTAGTCGCGCTTGGCGTCGTTATTTTGGTGATTTCCCAGTCGTACCTCAATATCGCCGCGATGCTGGGGCTTTTCCCGCTTTCGGGTCTGCCATTGGTGTTTATAAGTCACGGAGGAAGCGCACTCTTGGCATCGCTTGCAGGGGCGGGGATATTGCTGTCAGTATCCCGTAACGTTCAGTCCTAGAACCCTGTACACTGTAGAGTACCTACATGAAGATTGTTTTCACCGGCGGAGGATCAGGAGGGCACTTCTACCCCATAATCGCCGTCGCAGAGGCGCTTAAAGAAATTGAAAAAGAAAAGAAACTCCTTCCGCCGGAGCTCTTCTACTTCAATCCCGACGTGTTCGACGAACGCGCGTTGTTTGAACAGGGCATAACGCATGTTCCGACTTCAGCAGGCAAAATGCGTCGCTACTTCTCCATCTTGAACATTTTCGACATGGTAAAAACAGGGTGGGGAATTTTTGAAACGATAATCAAACTG
>CAZMOI010000064.1:0-1769 GCA_964568025.1 uncultured Candidatus Saccharibacteria bacterium | reverse complement strand
GATGATTCTTGTTGCAACTGCGTTCGGGTACCTCTTTGCCCGTCGGTTTGGAAAAGATGCGCGACTTACGCAGACGTTTCTTATGTCATTTGCCGCTTCGATCATTGGCGGTGCGGTAGCGTATACCGCTCTTGCAGGAGTCGCTCCGTACCTGCCGTTAACCACATTCTTCGGACTTTTGGCGCAGGCTGCTGTAGGAGGTACCGCCGGACTTGCGGCATGGGGTTTGACACTGTACCTTCTAAAGAGCCAGGAGTTCAAAGAAGTGCTCTCAATACTCTCTTTACGGTTCAGGCTCACACGTTCCTAAATGCTTTCTCACATACGCAACTTTTCAATTATTGCCCATATCGATCACGGCAAATCCACTCTTGCCGATCGAATGCTTGAGGCAACCAAGACTATAGAAGCCCGCAAAATGCGGGAGCAAGTGTTGGACGCAATGGATTTGGAACGCGAGCGCGGAATCACGATTAAGATGCAACCCGTCCGTATGCGGTACACCGTTAGGGGTACCGAGTACACGTTGAATCTTATCGATACGCCGGGGCACATCGACTTTGCGTACGAAGTGTCTCGTGCGCTAACCGCAGTTGAAGGAGTACTTCTCTTGGTTGATGCGACGCAGGGCATTCAGGCACAGACTTTGGCAACCCTTGCCATGGCGCGCGACGCAGGGTGCGTCGTCGTACCGGTATTATCAAAAATAGACGCACCCACTGCGCGCGTTCCTGAAATACGCGAAGAGGTAGCGAAAGCACTCAATATTCCCGGAGAGTCGATACTTTTGGTGTCGGGAAAAACAGGCGAGGGAGTGGAGGATTTGCTTTCTGCAATAGTCGAGCGTGTTCCCGCTCCTCAAACCGAGTACACAGGGCAAGGTGGCCGTGCGCTTATTTTCGATTTTTCATATTCGGAGCACCGGGGTGTCGTAGCATTTATTCGTGTAACCGACGGCGAGATACGCGCTAAGGACGTTATTGCGCTTTCCGCCGTCGGCAAGAAAATGAACGCTATAGAGACGGGTTGGTTTACACCTCAAGAACGCCCCGCCCCGTCGTTAAAAGCGGGCGAGATAGGGTACGTTGTTACGGGGATAAAAGAGCCCGGTATTGCGCTCGTGGGAGACACGCTCAAGACTCCGAGTTGCACGTTGCCTGCTCTTCCCGGATACGGGTTACCGCGTCCCGTTGTGTGGGCGTCTTTATACCCGGAAGACCAGGGCGAGTTTACGCTTTTGAAACAGGCGCTTACACGACTTAAACTCTCCGACTCGGCGCTCTCTTTTGAGGAAGACGGATCGTCAATCTTAGGCAAAGGATTTCGTTGCGGGTTTTTAGGCATGCTTCACCTGGAAATCGTTACGGAGAGGCTGAAGCGCGAATTTAATATTTCACCCGTTCTGACAACACCGTCAATTGAGTACGAAATAACCGAAAGCAAAGGGGCTACATACTCGGTTTTTACACCGGTCCAGTTTCCTGAGTTTGGAATGATTGCGTCAGTAAAAGAGCAGTGGGTGAAAATAGCGATTATCACACCGCCCGCATACCTTTCGCCGCTCACTCAGCTTCTCTACGAGCATGAGGCGGTTATCGGTAAGGCAGAATTGTTCGGCGACGATCGTATGGTCATAGAAGCCGAAATGCCCCTGCGGGAACTTATGCGCGGTTTTTTTGACCGGCTTAAAAGCGCGTCATCGGGCTTCGCTTCGCTCTCATACGAATTCGGCAACTTGCGTCCCGCCGACGTGATGCGCCTCGACATAC
>CAZMOI010000063.1:0-2484 GCA_964568025.1 uncultured Candidatus Saccharibacteria bacterium | reverse complement strand
CGGTTTCATGAACCTGCTTAGAAGATTCCGCAACGCGGGCGTCCAATGTTCGGGTCAACTCCGCTATCTGTTGCTGAATTAACGAAAGTCCTTCACCGGAAGCAGATTGTTTGCGGGAAAAAAGAAAGAAAAGAACTCCCGCGTTTACAAGGAGAAGCAGTACCACAAGACCGATAAGAAGCGCGTCCATGCCCTCAGTATACCAACAGCACTTATCTCTTCCGTTTCCCGGATTTTAAAACACCGCTGAAGTCCATACGCGCTAGAAGCTCGGAGGCGGGGCCCGCAAAAAAGCCCCACGCAAACCCAAAAAACAGTTCTTCTACGGGAATACCTGAAATGAGCGCACCGGACAAGTTTGGTAGCATCCACCACTTTTCAATAACGCCGGGAAACAAAAACATCATAAACGAGGCACATGCGAACGTAAGTCCCATAAACAAGAGCCCCGAATACAATGCGTGCTTAAAAAGAACGGAGCGGTACAGAATCATCGCGGCGCCGAACGCGAAAAGAATAAGAACCGACACGTAGAGCGAGTTCCATCCGAGGATAAAAATCCCGACTGTCATAAGAATGAGCGCGACGGGGACGGCAAATATCGTCAAAAGCGGACTTCCCGGATGCGCGGGAGGGTTACGTTTTTCGAAGAAGAGCATTTCATAGAGCGCCGCTCCCACTCCGCCGTAGAAGAAAGCCAGAAAAAATGACTCGAGGTCGAGGCGCTGAATGCCAAACAGCGTTACGGGTTGCCAGTAGTCATGCGTATAAAAATACTGAAAAAACCCGAATAGCATGGTCAAAAACGACAGTGCCAGCATTTCGCGCCGTACCGACGGTTTTATGAGGAAAAATACCGCCCAAAAAAATCCGAAGAATGCGACCGCGGTCAGATAGGCATATTCATACGGAATCTCCATACGGTATACTGTACCGCATGCTACAAGACCGAATCAGAGCCGACATGGAGAACGCGATGCGAAATAAAAACGCAGTCGCGCTGGACACGCTTCGTATGCTTATTACGGCGATAACGAACGAATTGAAATCTGTAGGCAAAATGCTGGTTGAACGCATGGAGGACGAGCAGGTGCTTACCATCATCAGACGCGAAGTTAAAAAACGAAAAGAAGCCGAGGAAATATACAAAGGAGCAAAGCGGAATGACCTTGCGGAAAAAGAAATTGCAGAACGCGCAATTCTCGAAGCGTACCTTCCTCCTCAAATGTCCGCAGAAGAAATCATGAAAGTGGTACTTAAGAAAAAAGAAGATTTGGGCGTTACGTCTAAGAAAGACACGGGGATACTGGTCGGTAGGGTCATGAAAGAACTTGCAGGTAAGGCGGACGGCGTTGCGGTTAAGGCAGCGGTTGATTCGGTGTTGCAATGAACAAAGACACACTCCTACTCTACTGCCTCTCGTTTTTTACGAATGCGGCGGTATTAATATTTGAAATAGCGGGCGGGCGGCTGTTGGCGCCGTACCTGGGCACGTCGGTCGAAGTGTGGGCAGGCACTATTGCGGTGGTCTTGGGAGGCATGGCGCTTGGGTATCACTTCGGCGGAAAAATTGGCGACAAAACCGCTTCAAAAACGGTTATCGTGCATTTTCTCTTTGGGGCGGGCCTTGCCGCGCTCATTGCCTGGTCCGTACGGGATTTGGTGCCTGCAGCCATAAGCGCGTTGCCGTTGCCGTTAACCATAAGCGCTCTCCTTATCGGCGCGGTTTTGTATATGCCGACAGTTATTTTGCTTGCAGTAGTCTCTCCACTTATTGCAAAAAACCTTATTACAGGACTCGAAAATTCAGCTCGGGTTGTAGGCACATTAAACGCGGTTGGGACTGTTGGCGCTATAGCGGGTGCGGTAACAACGGGCCTCTTTCTTATTCCGCAAATGGGAATTGACTGGATACTACTTTCGGTTGCGATTCTCATATTCGCGCTTGCGCTTCTTGCGGGTACGCGCGCATTTATGGCGCGCGCAATGATTCTTGTATTAGTCGGCATCGGTGCACTTTCACTTAACGCGATACCGACCGCCGCCGACAACGCAATCGCCGACATTGGTACCCCCTATAACCGCATACTTGTTTATGAAACTCCTAATGAAAACGGAGAAACTATACGCGCTTTAGCGATGGACCCCTTCGGCACCCAGTGCGCTATGAAGGTGAACGACGATGGAACCTTGGACGAAAGGGCTATTCCCTTTCGGTACCTGCGCGGGTTCGCTGCAACGGCCGAATATGCGCTTACCGACACACCCGCTCCGCGGGCACTTTTTTTAGGAGGGTGTAACTACTCCTATCCGCGCACCTTTCTCCGTACCTTCCCACGCGCCACCGCTGACGTTGTTGAAATAGACCCGGGAATGACCGACGTTGCAAAAGAACACTTTGGCTTCGACCCCGCTCAGTTTCCTTCTCTTTCGATATTTCATGAGGACGCGCGCATCTTTTTAAATAAGCATGCGACTCCCTAC
>CAZMOI010000062.1:1479-2546 GCA_964568025.1 uncultured Candidatus Saccharibacteria bacterium | reverse complement strand
CGTTTATCGTCGTTGCGGGAGTCATTATGGGCCTCGCATTTTATTTCGGCAGGGACAGGCTCTTAGCGCTTATTGCCGGAGTCTATGCCGCCATACCTCTCTATCAGGCATTCCCGTACGACGGCATACTTCCTCCGGGGGGAGCGCCTGTTGATATAGGGCTCTTTCTTGCTTTTGTGGCGATAGGAACCTTGGCTTTTTCTGGGATGTCGTTCTTCCTTGCTAAGTCCGACTCTTCACTTATCGGAAGTGCCACGATGTCGGTTGCAACCGCTGGACTTTTGCTCGCCGTAGGCATTCACATACTTCCCCTGGAGGAGCTCTACTCCTTTAGCGCGCCGACAAGAGCCTTATTTGAATCAGCCGAAGCGTTTTTCTGGTGGCTACTGGCACCGTTAGCGGCGCTTTTCTTTTTCGGCAAGTAACTGAGCTGTGGATAACCTTTTCGCGTTGCGAACGGGTTAGTATTGTGTTAGAATATACGTTCATGGCTGACGGCAACCTTAAAATTGAACGTGCAAATTGGGAGACGGATGAGCATCCGGATTTTTCCATTGATGCACTGTTTCATCTTGACAATCTTGAAGTATTCGAGGACGACAAGCTTCGCGCTGAGGCTCAGGCGACTGTGCGAGGTAACGCATATTTGCAGGCAATGCACGCGGGTGACCGGCTTACGGCGCTTCGCCACTGGAAAGGTTGGGAGTATTTCGTTGTTGAATTTGAAAAGATGATTAAAGAAAGAAGGAACATTCCCCGCGGACAACTGTACGAAAAATACGGACGCGGTGTTGCCAAGAAAACTTTAATTGGAAAAGCACGGGCCGAGCGCCAAATTCAAATTGCTGAAGACTCTGTCGCTCCGATAGAAGGCGAACTCACCGTCGATGAAAGAATAGCTTCACACGAACGCGATGTTTTGGGAATGTCTGATGAAGAACTTCGACACAAAGCGCACTGGTTTAGGGACGGTAAGCGCCTGGATCGCGACTATAGAAAACTAGATACTCCTCGCGTGAAGACTATCGAAGAACTAATTAACTGGGCGAGAAGCGCGGATGATTCTA
>CAZMOI010000062.1:0-1469 GCA_964568025.1 uncultured Candidatus Saccharibacteria bacterium | reverse complement strand
GCGATTTGCGCAGGAGTCGAATATATGGCCGAAGAAGCGGGAAATTATTTAAACAGCTCGTCCAAGTTCAATGCACTTTTTGGAAGAGACGGTTCATCTTGGATGAAATTGCACGACCCATCTGAGCATACAACTCGCGACGCAAGAACGACTCATCTAGGAGGTGACTTGGACATTGCACGCGCAACAGCACCTTTAAATGACGAAGGCGAGGAACAAATAGAATACCTTCAGACAGTTATTCGAACTACAATTCAAGCATTCGAACTCGGTACAAATGATTCGCAGGAGACGCTTGCTCCGATTCTGAAATAAACACGCATTTCCACGTGATAAAATTCGCGTGAGGTATGCACCCCGCGCTTACGACGGCTCTTGTTATATTCGGACTTTTGAACATGGCGTTTGCCGGAGCTGTCTACGCGCATAACAGGAAGAACGTTAACGTCATTTTCTTTTCTCTCATCTCAGTCTTTGCAAGCCTGTGGTCGATATCGACCCTTCTGACGTCTGTTGAAGCCCTCTCTTTGTGGCAATTCAAGCTCGCCGTGTACGGGCATTACCTATTCGGGTTCGGTGCGTATCTGGCGGGGTACTGGTTTGCATATTTTTATCCCACACGCTCCGAGTTCTCGATCACACTACCCATTTCGCTCTCTGTTATTGTTGTTTCTTTTTTAAGTTTCATACCCACCAGTTACTTCTTCACCTCAATTCAAGAAGGAGCAACTCTTGCAGAACGGCTTACGTTCAACTTTCTCGGGCACGGAATCTTTATTGGATTGATTTCGCTCGTATATTTCATGGTCGTGTGGCAGTTGACACAGAAACTTCGCAAAGCTGAGGATAAGACGAAAAAACAAATACATCTCGCCACGATAGAGATGCTCCTCGTGGGGGCATCAGGGATTGTCCTCAACTTGGTACTGCCACTCTTCGGAAACTTTACTTTTTTTTACATAACGCCGTTTATTCAGACGCTTATACTGACAGGGATTGGTATTTATAACCTCAGTCGTAATCATTTATTTAACGCAAAAATCATTCTTGCCGAGTTTTTTACTGGAGGAATGGTTATTGTTTCGATTGCCCGTTTGTTTATCTCGACGACGACAGCGGAACAAATAACGAACATCCTTCTTTTGATAGCCACAGTGGGTTTCGGCATCTTTCTCATTAGAAGTGTGACAAAAGAAGTCGAACAGCGCGAAGAAATACAAAGACTCGCGGAGAATTTAAAACAAGCGAACGAACGCCTAAAGGAACTGGACAAGCTCAAGTCGCAGTTTCTCTCTATAGCCTCCCATGACCTTCGTGCTCCGCTTACGGTCATACGTAACTTTATGTCGCTTCTTATCGACGGAACCTACGGAAAACTTGCACCAGCTGCCGAAGAAGGACTGCGTCAAGTGTTTGATCGCGCATCCGACATGGCTGACAGCCTGCTCCTCTTCGCCTTGACGACCGTC
>CAZMOI010000061.1:226-2726 GCA_964568025.1 uncultured Candidatus Saccharibacteria bacterium | reverse complement strand
ACCGCCTTCCGCAGAAGTTGACAGCAACCGGGAGGCGTACGAAAGAACCGCGCGAATCGTGCGTATGCGCCTCGATCATTTAAATGAGGCGGGCGCGTCGCGCCTTATTCCGTGGCAAATACGGTACGCTGCAAAGTATCTTGGTCCTATTATAAATGATCTCGCCGATCCTCCTCAGTTGAAAGAAAAATAAAACATGAGCCGTATCGAAACATGGCACGGCTCTGGGGAATATTTAGACACTGACACAAGCAGGCAGTTGATTAGCGTGCTTTACAAAGCAAGAGCGCTTGACATGATTGCGCGTGTAAATGAAATGGAAACAGCCGGACGATCAAATCGGGTTCCTGAAGCGATGGCGAATCATTTTATGTCGCAACTTGCGCCACTTCTCGAGAATATATTTGACCCGCCGCAACTTCGGAAAGAAAACTGATCCAGGCGCGTCTTGGTATACTGAATACCGTGACGCGTTTTTTCGTACTCACATTCGCACTCGTTCTCACGCTTTCCGGAGCGCCTATTGCGCATGGAGCGGCAACATCCGCTGACGTCAACAATCGTCGGGCACAGCTTGAAGCAGAGTTGGCGCAGTTGGAGAGAGAGATTTCCGAACAAGCCGTTATTCTTCAAGGTAAGCAAAAGGAACGAGTATCTCTTGAGCGGGACGTAGCTATTCTTGATGCACAGATAGAAAAAGCAAAACTTTCCATACGCGCGCGCGACCTTACTATTCGTACGCTCACGAACGATATCGGGACAAAGGCGGATACTATCGTTGCACTGGATGAAAAGTTAATTCGCGAAAAGCAGTCGTTGGCGGAGTTGTTGCGCAAACGGAAAGAAATAGACGATGCCACTGTTATGGAGGTCATGCTTTCCGCGGGGAGCGTTTCCACTTTTTTTGAAGATATTGACGACTTTACCGCTATACAAGAAAGACTTAAGGACTCGTTTGTCGTCATTGCCGATACGAAAACAAGCACCACGGAAGAAAAAACCCGACTTGAAGAGCGAAAAGCGGAAGAACAGCAGTTGCGACAACTGCAGGTGTTCGAGCAGAACGTGCAAACATTTTGAAGGCAACGAAAGGGCAGGAGGCTGCGTATCAGAACGTCATTAAGGCAAAACAAAAAAGTGCAGCACAAATCCGTTCGGAATTGTTCGGACTCCGCGACTCTGCGGCGATTCCGTTCGGAGAAGCCCTTGATCTTGCAAATTTTGCATCTCAAAAAACCGGCGTTCGTGCTGCGCTTATTCTCGGTGTCCTGAAACAGGAAACGGCGCTCGGCGAGAACCTTGGTACCGGAACGTATCTCTCCGATATGCATCCGACACGTGACGTTCCCGTGTTTCTCACCATCACTCAGACACTCGGCTATGATCCGTTAAAAATGCCGGTATCAAAACAACCTGGATACGGGTGGGGTGGAGCGATGGGTCCGTCGCAGTTTATTCCGTCCACGTGGGCGTGTTATGCGGGGTATGTACAGACTTCGAGTGGAAAGTGTAATCCGATAAGCGGAAGTTACGCGGGACCGTGGAAGTACGAGGAAAGCAAAGACATTCTTCGCCGACTAGCAGGGAAAAGTACGCCGTCGGACCCGTGGAATAACCGCGACGCATTCATGGCAACAGCGCTTCTTCTTAAAGACAACGGTGCCGGAGCAGGGACTGCCTCTGCCGAACGGTTGGCGGCACTTCGATATTTCGCAGGATGGGGGAATGCAACGAAGCGCGCCTATGCTTTTTACGGTGACGGAGTTATGGAACACGCATCCTTTTTCCAAAATCAGATAGACATCCTTGGTGGATAATTTACACAAGCAAAGAAGTTTGCTACTTTTCACTTGTTGGTCACAACTCTCGTCCTCGCCTCCGCTCAGACGAGGTCGCTACCCCGCCTCACTTGTTTTTCTAAACGAAAAACATAGTTCCGGCCGACTCCGCGTCAAACACAGGCAAAGAAGTTTGCCTGTGTTTGCGCGTTGTCCACACTACTACTAGGCTTAGGAGGAACGGCGGTCTATCATGAGGAGTGATGGAACCTACAGGGGAAGCTAGATCCTCTTCTTCGGTTATATTCCGTACAGCGCTTGCTATTGCAGGCATACTTATCGTATCTGGACTGGTGTATCTTGCAATTCAGCTCTCGCTTCTCTCCTCGCTTACTAAGGAAATACCTCCCGGATTCCGGGTTGCTTTCGGCGGAAATGGTACGTATCAATATTTTGAATTTGCAGGCGACAGTCTTATCCCATCTTCGGGTGCCCAGGGACCCGATGGCACGGTCATACGAGAATCAGTTGAACTTGAGGACGGATCACGCGTCGTTATTGCCGCACTTCCAGGTACTGAACGCATGATGGTTGGTGTTATATCCGTGTCCGGCACCTTCATGCCACTTCATGAAGAGCGTCGATTAATTGCCAATCTTTCGGTTTCAAATGGGAAAGCGGCGTTTTCCATTTTTCCCGAAGGTGTAGGACTTGCTCTCCCC
>CAZMOI010000061.1:0-216 GCA_964568025.1 uncultured Candidatus Saccharibacteria bacterium | reverse complement strand
AACCTGCAGTTGAGGGAGCGGAAAACAATGTTGTTGAAGAAGGATCAGCTGAAGGACCTCCGGCAGAATTCTCGACGTTCGTTCCGCTTCCGCTTCCTGAAATTGCGGTTGTTGATATTAACAACGGCCCTGCGTTGCGAAAGTTAGGTACAGGGACCAGTCCTCGCTTCCATCCTGACGGTTCTTTGGTTGCGGTTTCAGAGGGAGGAATCATAC
>CAZMOI010000060.1:284-3098 GCA_964568025.1 uncultured Candidatus Saccharibacteria bacterium | reverse complement strand
AAAAGAGTTTAAAGGGATGGGCATAAAGCAGATATAAAAATGGGCGTCCAGATAAATAAACACGGTGTCTTTTCTGTTTTGCCGTATACGGACGAGGATGATGCCATGACGACATGGGGCGAGCCGTACCGATGGGAAAGTTCAAGAATGTTTTGCGTTCCGACATAGTTCGAGTCGGCATATACGTACGGGTTTTCAATCGAGTACCGAACGCCTGCCTGGGCGGCAAGGTGACACACGCTGTCAAACGTATGCTTCTTAAAAATTTCTTCCAGCGCGCCTCTGTCAGCGATGTCGATTTTATAAAACTCAACTTTGTCTCTAAACTTCGCAAGACGTGCCTCTTTTAGGGAGGGGTCGTAGTACGCATTCATGTTATCGACGCACACGACCGTGTCACCCCTTGCAAGAAGCGCCTCCGTAACGTGGCTTCCGATAAACCCCGCGGCTCCGGTAACAAGAACGTTACCCATGATGCGGATTAGGGCGACGTAGGGCTTCGGGGACAAACTTTTGGTACATACCGTCAGTGTATCTGAACGCGTCATACCCTTCGTATTTGTACGTGTAACCGAGCTTCTTTGTAACTTTGGAACCGTCGACGGCTATCGGGTAGGAATATCCGCGCCACGCCCCCGGGCTTGTCGGAACACTCCCGCGTGTCAGATGCCAAAAGAAAAAGAATGGGATACGAACCATCCACGGAGACACAGGCAACACACGCTTCCCTACTGCACTCGCCATGTCCTTACCTAACACCACAGCACCCGGCGGACAAATATTAAATACCTCGTATGCACCGGGAGCATCACCGAACGACAATCTCTCGACAATACCGACGACGTCATCCTCATGAATAAATTGCCGAAGCCACTTTGGAGTTACCGGAACAAACGCAACCATACTTGAGATGAGACGTTCGGCAAAAGACTTCTCGAGCATTCCGGAAAGCGCGGCCTGAAGCCCGAAGCGGATACGCATAAACCGTCCGCGCGGACCGGTAATTGCGGCGGGGCGCACAATTCCAACTGCGATATTTTTGTTTGATCGTTTTTCAAACCTCTCTTTAAGATGCTCTTCCGCTATACGCTTTTCCTCTGCGTACAAGTATTCGGACTTTCGAAACGGCTCGTCCTCCGTAAATCGATGATCAACGGAGTTCTCGGCAAATGAACCGTAGGAAGCGACTGTTGAGAAGTACACAAGCCGTTGTACGTGACTTTTGGAGAAAGCAAAATCAAAAATTTTATCGGAGCCTTCTATGTTCCATTTCCAGGTCAAAGCTCGGTCGCCGTATATCTCCCTAATTTGCCAGGCGGCATGTATCACGATGTCAGGAGAAAATAGAGCCGCTTTTTCTTGCCATGTATCATCAGAGGTGTTTGCCTCAATCCATTCAATTTTTGAGTTTCCTTTGAGCATGTCCGGCATCGGCTCCTTATCAAGGCCGATTATCTTTACTACTTCAGGCCGTTTAGAAAACTGCTCGCAGAGCATCGCGCCCACGTAGCCTGCCGCACCGGTAATAAGAAGTGTGTGATTCATGGAAGAAGCCTTCGAATGAGTGTTTTTATCGTCCGCAGGGTAATTGAAAAGTCGAGGAACAGCGAGCGATACTTCACATAATACAAGTCATACGTCAGGCGCACGCGTGATTCGTCTATAGATTGCGGACTGATGTTCCCCGGCGCATACCGTTGATTAACCTGCGCCCAGCCGGAAATTCCGGGCGTGACGGCATAACGCGAACGATACGACGGAAGCGCCTCAGACAAACGATCGCCTAAGCCCGCAATGTCACTCCGTGGGCCGATCCATGACAAATCTCCTGCAATGACCGAAAACACCTGGGGTAGTTCGTCTATAGAAGTACGTCTAAGAAATGCGCCTATCTTTGTCACCGGGTTGTCTGTTTTTTCTTCCGTAGTCCAGGCGGTTGAGGCGCTTTTATTTTGCCTCATGGTCCTAAACTTGGTTACCGTTATGCGTTGCCAATTTCTACCAATACGTTCTTGGCGGACAAATAAAGGCCCCGGCCCTTCAGAACGAACAGCAAGATACACGAACGGGAGCAGGATGAAGAAAAGAATCGCAAGCGGGATACTGAAAAAAATATCTATAAGGCGTTTTACGCCGTCATAGAGCGCACCAAAAAAACTTCGTTCGTGTGAAAAATTTCTGTACGAAAGGGCGGACAACGGAAGGCGACGAAATACCCGTTCGTAGAAATTTGAAAAGTCTACGAGCCGTCTCCCTTCGCCTTCGTACTTGTTAAGTAACGGGAGCGCGGGGCGGACCAACGGGTCATCCAAATCGGCAATGACAAAGACGGGATTGCGTTTCATCGCCGAGTCTAGTGCAGATAGTATGTCTCCACTTTGGAAAGACACGTGAATACTGTTAAAAGGCAGGAGTCCCTTACCCGAAAATTCCTGAAGAAGCTGAGCGGTGTCTTCCCCACTTCCTATAACCACCACATGTTCGTCTTTAAGTTTAGACAGCGAGAGCGCGGCAAATCGCCAGGAGGCGACTAAAACGACCGAGGTCAAAAGATACACTGCGAGCGTTACTTTCGGAGCAATCGCAAACACTGGTACAAAAAAGAAGAACAACGCCGCAATGATGATATTGGCAATTTGCGCGGCAAGTATGGTCCCCGGTAACTCCCGTCTAATAACCGCATTCGGCGTGTCATACAGTCCCGCGCTGAAAAATATCAGCGTAGAAAGAAGCGCCAAAAGCGAGAACGGGAGCGCATGAAGCCCTGTAAACTCGATAGTAGGTATGGAAAACGAGCGCAGAGCAAGCGCCAAA
>CAZMOI010000060.1:0-274 GCA_964568025.1 uncultured Candidatus Saccharibacteria bacterium | reverse complement strand
CAAAGGAACGGAGACGAGCAGAGCGACAATGTCACCCAAGAACAGGGTCGCCGGTAGGAGAGATGCGCGTATCATCGGCTTAAGAGTGTGCTCTGAGTTAGAATACGCAAATAAAGGATATATGGCAACCCGGACGAAAGTGCTTCTCATGATAACGAAGGCAAACCTAGGGGGAGCCCAGATATATGTTTCTGCGCTCGCCGAATTTCTCCAAAAAGAGAAATGGGAGCCGAAGGTAATAACGGGCACGGATGACTGGCTCCAAAGAGTATGT
>CAZMOI010000059.1:0-3448 GCA_964568025.1 uncultured Candidatus Saccharibacteria bacterium | reverse complement strand
GAAGAAGAGGTGCATCCTAGATCGGAAAGGTCAGTCAGACCATTCGAATCGTTATCAAGACCATCCGCGCATTCCGTTACGCCACCGCCTCCACCACCGCCACCGCCTCCACCACCGCCACCAGCACCACCGCCACCACCTTCTTCAGAAATGACTGCGTTTACCTCTGCAACATGAAATGTAAATCCGAAAACAGATGCTCCTATAAAAAGAACGACGAGAACGAGCACCAATAGTTTGTTCATATGTATCGTGGTTTTCATGTTATCTGCTTATCGGAACGATAGCGACAGGAACTGCGGTCGGGAGTTCTGCGGTTGGCGTCTTGTAAAACCACGCCATGTCTGCGCGAGTACGGAGGAAGAAATGTTCGTCATCTGCAAACACCGTTGCATAACGTCCCGGATTTTCAAGTTGTAGTATGCCGAGTTGCTCCGGATCATCGGTATTTTCCAAACTGTAAAACACAAGCGACTTGTAGTCATCTGCGGGAAACGCAACTACTTTACCGGAAAGCGAAACAGCACCATATAAAGCGTCAGGTCCAGTATACGGAAGAATAATTGCACGTTGCCCTGTTACTGGGTCAACTTTAACGACACCGTTTTGTGCTACAGCAATAAGAGAACCGTCTGCGGTAAAACGAGGATTCCTCCCTGCACCAAGCGCCCGCATTGCCCCCGTTTCAAGCTCTATTGCAAAAAGTTGCGGTAAAACGCTCGGGTCAGAAAGTTGCAACTCCGGCACTCCTTCTCCTTCAATTGAAAACGTCTCTTCCGTTGCAGATTCTTTTGCCTCTTCCCCTTGCACTCCTCCCATACTTGCCGTATCAGTGACTTGGGCATCGCGAGCAGTAAATACGGCGAAGCCGTTTTTGCTTACCGCGAGTTCCGCTTTGTTTGTACCTCCGGTCATAAGAAGGACTATTGTCCCGTCTTCTTTTACGACCCCGGCAAACATGCCCGGTATTTCCGGAAGCGAACCGAGAACTATTTTTTCAGAAATGTTTAGAGGGGACTGTGCCTGTTCGTAGATAGTGATTCCGTCCTGATCCTGCGGAAATTCTGCGACAAGTCCGTTTCCGACAAAACGAAATTGTTTTCCTATGCCACGCTCTGAAAATACAACAACCGTGCCTTCGGAGGGAAGATCGGGTGCAATCTGAGTAAAAAGAAAATATTTATATCCGAAGTACCCGAGGACAACAAGAACGAGGAGGGCGATTCCTATAAGGATGTATTTTGCCGTGTTGCTCATGTGATTTGTTTATTCTTCTCCGTAACCTGGAAGAAGTCGTACTGTAATGGATTTTTGATAGGCGTACCCCGCTTTCGAGCAATTCAGTGTAAACGTGCTTTCGTTGTGTATGGTTATTTCGGCATTTCCCTGCACTCCTGTCTCATAGAGCCCCGGACCGAGAATGGAGCAGAAGTTTGATGATTCACCATTCCAGGAAATACGGGTCTTCTCCTGCGGACGTAACCGATCAGGAGCTGCCCGCAAATCCAAGGCGGGCGCGGTAATGACTGTAACCTCAACGCTGTCGTACGCATGCTGATTAAGGCTGTTCATACAATCAATGGTGTAATCGGTGGTACGCGCGGGCGTGATACGAAGTCCCGCCAAAACATTCTCAAGAAGTCCGCCGAGTACAAAGTTTTCAGTCGCACAGGAAATTACGTTTTCGGTCTCCCAGCGCAGGCGGGTAGACTCTCCTTCCTTTAGCTCCGTGTCGTCTGCAGTGAGACGAACCGAAGGCGGGCCGGTAACCGGAGTTTGCGGAATGGTAATCACAGGATTGTTCGGATCGGGGGTATTCGGGTTTCGTGGTTGCTCTCCTGTTGGCTGAACAGGTTCTCCGCTTATATTGACGCTGTTTTCGCAGTCAATCTGTATGGATTCGCCACCGGACATAATAGTTACCGTTGCCGTTTTCACCCCTGCTTCTGCGTACGTTTTTTCCACAGATTCTGTATCCCCTGCCAAGTTTCCGCTTCCACTCCAGAAATATGTGTAGGCCGGTGCACCTGTAGTAGTAGTCTGTCCGCTGCTGCCTACCTCGCACGGCACACATGTCGCCCGATCGCTAAACGGTCTAGACTGGTACGCAGCTGGGCGCCAACAGAGCACTTCTTCGATCTGCGCTCTGTATCCGTCAGGGCAAGTGAAATCAGAAAGTTCCTGCCTTGGATTACAGGTTGGGTTGTAATAGTTTATCGATTGCGGACTGCAAACCCCACCGCCTGTCGTAACAGTCTGTGTTGTCGGAACACCGCCAGTTGCGCTCGCAGTCCAGGTAACAGTTTCACCCGGCCGGGCGGACCCCGGTGCTACCGTACAGGAACCTCGCAACGTTGAAGCAACTTCAACCGTTACGCTTTCAGAAGTAGAGCCGTTGGCGTTATTGCAGGTGTATGTCGTGGTTTGTTGAGGAGAGACGTTTACTGATCCTCCAAATTGCGATGACCCACCGGCGTTTCCGGCTCCGCCGGAAACATAACACGATCCAAAGCCCGCCGATCCGCCGCCGCCAAATAGTCCCGTAAACGGATTCCAACCCGCAGATCCTGGTCCGCATTGGAGGTAACTTCCACCGCCGGTTCCACCACCACCAGAAGAAGAGAACGAGAAATTTTGCGCGGTACAAGATCCTTTTCGTATTTCTCCGTACTGCGACTTCCAGGTAAGTGTAACCGACTCGCCCCGTGCGATCGACAATTTTGAGGCGTTAAGTGACGAGTCCGGCGGAGCGTCGGACATACAGGTCACGTAGTTGTAGCGGCTGTTGTGGTAATAGTTTGCGGAATTAACTTCCCATTTATTCAAAGACGGATTCCATGCCGCCATGCGGTTGTTGCCGGGAGAGTCAAATCCGCCCAAGGACCACTGCGTTATGTACGCGGTCGGGTCATACAAGTAGCAAATACGCATGCCGGTGTCGGAGCGTTGCGTTGAAGGAACATTTCGTCCGTGTGCGGCCGTATTGTCTCCTGCATTACCGTACGCGCGCTGGTCGGCATACACCTTTGTCAAAAAGTCTCGTTTCGATTGCGTCTTGTATACCTCAACAGCGGCATCCGCAACAAACGGCGCGCTGGTCGCCACAAGTGCGATGAGGGTGAAGAGCGACGCTGTTGTGCGTATATTCATAAATTATTGCGCGATAGGCATTATGGCGAGTAGCTGGACAGGTGTTTCGGCATCTTTTAGTACAAAAATCGATGCCCGGTCGCCAGTTCGGAGTATCAAACGTTCGTTATCAAGAAACGCCGCCTCCGATACTGAAGCTGCCTGCGCCGCGGTGCCGACGTGAGTGGCGCGCACAGATATATCGTAGAGGTCAAACGTCGAATCTGAAGTGCGAAGCGCGACTAACGAACCGTCAGGCGAAATAATGCTGTCTTCAGGTGGAATTTCAAGAACCATACTGCGCTTTCCGTCTGCGATC
>CAZMOI010000058.1:0-3693 GCA_964568025.1 uncultured Candidatus Saccharibacteria bacterium | reverse complement strand
CAAGATCAACGAGGTGTTCAATAACCTGCTTGATAATTCGATCAAGTACACTCCGAAGGGTTCTATCGCGATCTCGCTCGAAAAAATCGGTCAGGTTGCCCGCCTTGTTATACAAGACACCGGCGTCGGTATGAGTCAGGAAACCATACGCAAGCTGTTTAAACTTTTTTCAACGGGCGAAGAATCGCAAAAAATAAACATCTCCTCCACCGGTGTCGGGCTCTATATAACCAATGCGCATGTGGAAGCACACGGCGGACACGTTTGGGCTGAATCGGACGGGGAAGGAAGGGGTTCTCGATTTATAGTTGAACTTCCGTTACAAACTTGAAGTTTAGAACGAGAGTGTTATAATATATTTGTATGAGTCAGCACGAAAAGAAGAAATGTATATCTCATTCTGATAGCTTTGACGAGAAGCGCGGGTGTGCGTTGGAGGATGTTCTTGAAAGCGCCCAGGTTTTTGGAATAGCTACTGTTGGCGATAAAAGGCGAATTCTTTCTGATGTGCATTCTTCCGAATCCCGAGTATTGCAGGACGGCAAGGACCATTATTTTTACCCTCCTCGAGACGGGATGGTGGATTTTGTGAACTGGGATGCCGAGCGGAACGCCTTTATTGAAGGATTTACTCCTGCGGGAAAACTGTGGATTCCAAACCAGGACAGCATCCCTCTCAAACTAGATACCCGAGCGTTGCATTAGTCCTTCTTTTTCTTTTCGCTTCACGCGAACCTGCGTTGACAGGGGGGGATTTTTTTGTTAAAAATCGAGCATGAAAAAATCTACTCATGAAGGATTTGACGCGCGCACGTCAGACAGTGAAAGTCACGGGCACCGACATGGTCGGACCATTGCCAGAGCACTTCTCGCAAGCGTGCCCGCATTTGCAGGTGCAGCACACGCACAGGAGGCTCCTCCGTCATACACAACCGACTTTACTGGCGGAATTGAATACCGAAATACGGTCGCTGACATTAACGCTCGTATCATAGGTCTTCCTGTGACGCTTGAAGCCGAATTGGGCGAAGAGTATGCAATCCTAACGGCAGGATTTTCTGCAACACGCGTGGCAAACCGAGACGTGAGCGAGTGGCGCATTGACGGAAGCGGACTCTTGCGTATGTGGGGACGCAACGCCGTAGGCCTCAGGATTACCGGAAACGAACTGGATAGCGACTCAAGTGTAACTGCGGAAGCAGTGTTTCGTTCTGACACGAATGTTGGAAGACTAGGACTACGCTTTGAAGCACTTGCCGGAACCATTTCAGAGGGGGGCAGTTTTCACGGTCAGGAGGGTTTTGAAAATCTAGGTGAACGACACTTCGGCGCAGCTCTTGAGCTCCGTATACATGATGAAGAGCGCCTGGCTGCAGCGCCCGTAAACAGCGTTTTCATTGAACACTACCCGGGTCCGTTTTTGCGCGCAGAAGTTCGATCGGAAGAGGGGGAAGTCGGTTTACCCGGAGGACTTCGTGCAGAACATGATCTCACCGCATTCCGCATCGGTGGCGGAATCCGCTGGTAGTCATTTCTCTATTTCGAATCTGGTATACTGACTTCGTGACCCCCTGTTGAACGGGAGAGATGGATGTGATTGGTCACCCTTCTTGATGAACTTCCTACGTTTGGCGCTTATAACACTTGTTCTTATTGCTTTTGCTACAGGAGCCTATTTTGCTGCGGGTGCGTTTTTTGTAAGCGACCTGGGTCCGCCTCCTGCAGTCACTGAAAAACTACCGGAGACTAATGAGTTATATCCCGACATCGTTCCGCTCCCGGTCATGGACCTTAAGGTGAATGATCTGGAAGACGGACGTACGCTTCTCTATTTCTCCACAACCTACTACAACCAGGGCGAAGGGCCTCTGGAACTCCGTGCGGACCCTAAAACTGCGGGCGTACGGGCTGACATAGAGCGTGACGTATACCAACGGGTGTATCACAGAGACGGAACCTATTCCGAACACGTGGTCGGTAACTTTTTGTGGCATCAGGAACACTTGCACTACCACTACACCGACTTTATTACCTACGACCTAGAGGCAATTGACGCACCTCCGTCGGTAGATCTTTCGGGAAAGCTCATCAAAGCAACGTATTGTCTCCGGGATATCAGCAAGGTTGATCTCGAACTTAAAAACCGCGTAGCGGAGGCGGGATATGAAATCTGCGGAAAGGAACTTCAGGGAGTCTCGGTTGGATGGGGCGACACCTATTACTGGGACTACCCCGCACAAAACCTCGACATCACCGGACTCGCTTCAGGTACGTATAAATTTACTCAGATAACAAATCCTGCACTTCGTCTGAAGGAGTCCCGCTACAGTAACAATAGATCAACAGTGACATTCAAACTCGACATGGAGGCCAAAACGGTGACCCTTATCTCACAGGAACCCGCTCAAGTTCCTGAAGTAGAGCATATTCATCTCGAAGATCCTTTCGGTGTAGAATATACGCGTTAATTATGAGAAACGTACTCATTATCGGAGCATTGCTACTCGTCATAGGCGGAGGTATATATCTGACCTTTACAACACCTCCTGAACCCGTAACGCCGAATATACACCAACCTGCAGGCCAAGAAATTCCGGCAGTAACGGAAATGGCAACCGACCTGGCTATTCCGTGGGATATTGCGTTTTTACCTGACGGCTCGATGCTGGTGACTGAACGCGTAGGCAACGTGGTTCATGTGGAAAAAGACGGAACAAAGCGAGACCTTGCATACACGCATTCGAAACAAAGCGGAGAAGGAGGGCTACTTGGTATTGCGCTTCATCCTGAGTTTGAAAAGAATCGTTTTGTGTACATCTACATGAGTGCAAAAAGCGGAGACGGCACTGAAAACCGTGTGGTCCGTTTTAAATATCAGGACGAAGAATTGCTCGAAGACCGTGTTGTAATTGACGACATTCCGGGCGCAACATACCACGACGGAGGTCGTATCGAGTTCGGCCCAGACGGCATGCTCTACATCGCGACAGGGGATGCAACTAAGCCAAACCTTGCACAAAACATCACCTCCCTTGCGGGGAAAATACTTCGTCTCACGCCGGAGGGCGCAGTACCTTCGGACAATCCGTACGGCACGGCAATATATTCTTACGGGCACAGAAATCCCCAGGGGCTCGCGTGGGACACCGAGGGTCGCCTATGGGCAACAGAACACGGACCAACGGGCGAACTTGGGCTTTGTTGCAGAGACGAAGTAAACCGTATCGTCAAAGGGGGCAACTACGGCTGGCCTGAAATAACAGACACCGAAACAAAAGAGGGAATGACTGCGCCGAGCGTATCCTCAGGAAATGCGGTGTGGGCACCCGCTTCCGCCGCCATTATCGGAGACGAACTATTCTTTGGAGGGTTACGCGGAGAGGCGCTTTACAAGACAACACTCGACAAAACTTCAGCGGGCGAAGTGAGCGCATATTTCAAGAAAGAATTTGGACGCATTCGCACCGTACGCGTAGGCCCTGACGGGATGCTCTACCTCACCACATCGAACCGGGACGGAAGAGGCGGAGGAGGGGACAACATGGACAAGATACTGCGCATAAATCCTGCAAAGCTCCCGTAGTGTTATACTCACTTGAGTACCGGCTCACTTTTTAGCCACGTTATAGTCAAATCATGAAGAGCGTACAGAACTTTTTTATCCGCATTCGCGATACTTTTTACAGCCCGAAC
>CAZMOI010000057.1:0-3814 GCA_964568025.1 uncultured Candidatus Saccharibacteria bacterium | reverse complement strand
ATTTATTGAAGACGCCAAGCGCATTAAGCGTGACGCAAAGGTAGGAGACGAAATTGTTTTCCCATTGGAAAAGAAAACCGACTTCGGCCGCATCGCCGCACAAACCGCAAAGCAGGTCATCATGCAGAAGATCCGCGAAGCGGAACGCGCTTCGGTCGTTGAAGAATTCGGAGGAAAAGAAGGCGACATCGTTCACGGTGTCGTTCAACGAGCTGAACGGGGAAACCTGTACATCGATCTTGGGCGTGCAACCGGCATCATGCCGTACCACGAACAAATTCCCGGAGAGCGCTACCGCACAGGAGAACGCATTCGCGCGTACCTGTTTTCAGTGGAAGAGGGACAGCGCGGTGTGTACCTCCGCCTTTCGCGTTCGCACCCGAAATTCCTTGAAAAGCTTTTTGAAATGGAAGTCCCCGAACTTGCAAACGCGTCGGTTGAAATTAAAGCTATCGCGCGCGAAGCGGGTGGTAGATCTAAGCTTGCCGTTGCCGCAAAAGATGACCGCATTGATCCGGTTGGCGCGTTGGTAGGCCAGCGCGGTGTACGCGTGTCGACCGTCATGTCGGAACTTGGCGGAGAGCGCATCGACATCATCGAATGGTCCGACAATACGATTCAGTTTATAGAAGACGCGCTCTCCCCCGCTACGGTTCTTTCTGTAACTCTTGATGAGGCGGAAAAGCGCGCGACGGTTGAAGTGTCTGAGGATCAGCAATCGCTTGCGATCGGTCGCGGCGGACAGAACGTACGCCTCGCGGCAAAACTAACGGGTTGGTCAATCGACATCCGCGCGGTAGGCGGTGCAACTTCTGCAGAAGGAGCTCTTGAAACCGACGAAAACAATGAGGAGAAAGTCGGTGTTGCAATGGACGAGGAAAAAGCGGAAGAGGTCCGCATCGAGGCAGAAGAGGGCGCTACAGAGCCTTCTTCTGAAGTAGTGGCATCTTCCGAAGAAAACGCTTCCGCATCTGAAGAGGCGGAGGCGGTTGAAGGTGCGCCGGAAGAAGCTACTGAGGCGGACAAGGACGATAAATAACTAGCGGTATAATCATCCGTATGAACTTTTGGCACGACATTGAGCCGGGAACCGATAACGAAATCAACGTTATTGTTGAGATCCCTAAAGGCTCCAGAAACAAATACGAAATCGACAAAAAAACGGGGCTTATTGCGCTTGACCGTGTACTTTCCTCTGCGCAATCCTATCCGTTTGACTACGGCTTTGTCCCGCAAACGTACTGGCACGACGGCGATGCGCTCGACGTAATAATTCTTGCAACGCAACCGATTCCGTCGGGCATACTCGTCCGCGTACGTCCTGTCGCTCTTATGGACATGGTGGACGGCGGAGACCCTGACGCAAAAGTTATTGCGGTTCCGGTTGACGATGTTCGCTTCAAGAACATGAACGACCTAAATGACGTCAACCCGCACACAATTAAAGAAATCGAGCACTTCTTCTGCACGTACAAGCAACTAGAGGGGAAAGTGTGTGAAGTAAAAGGCTTCTTCGGCAAAGACAAAGCCGTTGCCGCCTTTAAAGAGGGGCAGGAGCTCTACAAGAAGGAGTTCAAAAAGTAACGCATCTTTATCCCCGCTCAAAGCGGGGATTTTTGTAATAAAAACCCAAGGCTTGCGTCATACACATCGTGACACCCTTCTATACCCGACAGCGGTATACTGGGGAGACGATTTAATAATTATTATTCTTATGACGACTACTTTTACTCGCGCAGGAATTGCCCTTATCATGGCGACACTCCTCGCACTTTTTGGCGCATCATTCGCCTACGCGGAAGAGGGAGCGTCAGCGTCAGCTGATGCAACAGTAACCGTAACCGCGGAAGGCTCGACAGGAACCGGGTCAAACACCGGAATGCCTCCCTCGGAAAAACCGATGCCCCCCCGACCACTACCAGTAAAACCATTTAATACGGAAATACGTCCTGATCCGACAAATCTTAAACCGATTATGTTGGACAAACGGGAAGACGTGCGGGACCGCAGAGAAGACAAGCGGGATGCAATGTACGAAGGCGGAGCCCGGGACCAGATGGAAGACAGACGCGACAAAATGGAGGACAATCGCGAGAATATGCGGGAGAAAATGCAAGATACGCGTCAGGGCATGATGAAACGCGCCGGCGCCCTTATTGAGGCGACCATCACCCGTATGGAAAAATTGATAGATCGTTTGGAATCGCGTGCAGAAAAGCTTGCCTCTGCAGGAGCTGACATGACAGCAGCAAGAGTGAAGCTAGCGATTGCTAACGCCGAGGTCGCCGCGGCAAAAGCGGACATTGGTAGCTTGAAAGCGGTCATTACCGCGACTGTAAGCGCTAGTTCGACAACGAGCATTGAAGCAAACATCCAAGCATCGAAGCCGCTTATGGATTCGATTAAGGCGCATCTTCGTACAGCACATCAGGCAGTGAAAGACGCAGTTAAAGAAATGAAAGCTGCAGCCGAGGCCGCGGGCCTAGGGGTCGATGCGGCAGTTCGTCAGAATGTAGAAATAACGACACAACCATAATATATGACCATGGAACAAAACCCGGCACCCACACCTTCCTCAGCTTCCCCGAAACATAACGGGATGGGCGGAATTATCGCTATCATTGTCATCGTCGTGTTGCTCGCGCTCGGTGGCGTGTACTACCTCATGACCGGGGGTGGGATGATGCAGGACTATATGACAGGTGACGTCGAAAATCCCGACCCGGCGGTTCAAGCTGCACTTTCGCAAAGTTCGTCTGACGAGATTTCCGCAATTGAGGCGGATGTCAACTCGACCGACTTTGCCGAAATAGACGCGGCAATGGCGGAGCTGGACGCTCAATAAAAATAGGCAACGTCTGGTCAAAAAAACGATGCGGTGCATCGTTTTTTTGTTTGTGTTAGTATCCCTCAATGCAAACAAAGAAAGACAAGCGCGACGACGCGGAAGTTTCAATTACAGGCTCTATCCCAAAAGAAAAAGTTACGGCACAGCTTGAAAAAACACTTTCCCGGATACAAAAAGAAATCGAACTTCCGGGTTTCCGTAAGGGCAAAGTACCTATGGATAAGGTGCGGGAGTATGTCGGCGAAAAGTCTCTCTGGCGCGAGTCGGCGGAAGCAGCGCTTAACCTTGAAGTGGAAGCCGTTCTTAAGGAACACGCGGTCATGCCGATTTTGCCGGTTGGCGCCGCGCTTAAAGCATCTGAAGCTGACAGCGATGTACCTTTTGAAATAATCGCGGTTGTTGCCCCTACATGCTCTATCGAAAACTTTAAAGAAGTAGCCGAAAAAGCTTCTGCAAAAATTGAAAAGCTGGACGAAGCAAAAGAAAAAGAATCCGCTATGGAGGCTCTCCGACTTCAGGCTCGCGCAATGGTGCAAACTAAAGGCGAGGGTCCGCTGACAGACGAGGAGGCCCACAAACTCGGATTTGAAAACGCGAAAGCCTTTGAATTTTTCCTTGGAGAAGAAGCCGAGCGCGCGGTCAAAGAACGCCAATTGCAGATAAAGCGGGGGGCGATAGCAGAAGCCTTGATAGAGAAAGGATCATGCGACATACCGCGCGTACTTGTTCGCGAAGAAGCTTCGCATCTACTTGATGCAACTAAAAAAGACATCGCTTCACAAGGCTTACCGTTTAACGACTACCTTAAGCAAACCGGAAAGACAGAGGAGCAGATTAGGGCTGAACTCGAGACTCCGGCTAAGAAGCGCGTAGCGCTCGACATTATCTTTGCCGAAATCGCCAGAAAAGAAGGCGTGAAGTCGGATGAAAAAGAAGAAGAGCGTTTGGCGCACGCGCTCCAAAATC
>CAZMOI010000056.1:0-3908 GCA_964568025.1 uncultured Candidatus Saccharibacteria bacterium | reverse complement strand
TCGGTGACAGGGAGTAAGTCGTAACAAGGCACGGCTAGCGGAAGCTGGTCGTGGAACAATTCCACGAGGAAATCGTTTCGACATAGTCGAAACTGACAGAGTCGATCGCCGAAAGGCAAAAGGGTGATTGATGCTCGACCAAAAACGGCATCCGGTACGCAGATATACGAAACTGCAACAGACGAGACAGAATAAAGTACGAGCTCTAAAGTTTGTTTGTGAAATTTTCCGCCCTTCGGGTTACCGAAGGGCGATTTTGTGGCCACAAATAAATTCCCTGACGGGAATTTTTTGCGACACCGGCTCGGTATTTTTGCCTTGCCTTCGGCAAACAAAAATATACCTGCGCCCGCACAAAAATCACAAAACACTCCGTGTTTGTGTGCATTTCTGTGCTACTCTTTTTTTGAAGTCGGTTCGTACGGAGGATGGGGAACACTAACTTGACTTTAAGACATTTTAATGATACAATATGGGAATGCGCGAAAAACCTGACTTGCTTGAAGGAAGAACCGGATTCCTCCGAATGGACGCCTCAGGAGAGAAGCGAATTGTAACGGTGGGTCCTAAACGCCTGCCCGACCATTTGGACGATATACGCCGGGATTTTGTGGATGTCACAAGTGGCCAAATACTCCGGAACATTCCTACAGTTCGTGTCGGTGCGATTCCTGAAACCACACCTCGCGAAGTTACAAAAGGACAGCGCTATAAACCGACGAATATACGAACCGCGGGTGACATAGTTCGGAGACAAGAAGTTACAGGGACCATCGTTCCAACTGCAGGCTTGCCCTTTGAGTTAAAGAAGAAAAAAGCAGGGTAAGATATAAAGTACACGAAGCACGCATCATGGCAAAAAAAGTACTTAAACTCGAAAACGGACGAGTTATCGAAACCGACGACCGGGAAACACGCCCGGTCGACCGCGAGACCCTTGCGGACATTAAACGCAGGGTTGCGGGATCAGTTCTTGGAAAGAAAAAAGGTAACAGAAAAGAAGCCTAAATTCCTTGACAGGGGAATCTTTTGCCGTACTCTTACACTAGTTTTGACGGCATAACGCACCGAGTTGAAAAAGACATCCAAAAAGAAATCAAAAAAGAACGGCTTCAAGCAGTTCTGGAGACTGGGTAAAGAAGAATTCAATACGCAGTTTTTTGATATTACCGATGAGGGCGACCTCATGGTTAAAGAGGGGAACTATACCTACAACGTTCACGCTCTTTTGAAGAAATACGGCTCACCGCTCGAAATCGTCTTTCCGCACATTCTTGAAGCGCGAGTTCGAAATCTTATCGACATTTTTGACGCGTACATCAAGCTCTATGGCTACAAGGGCAAGTTTTTCTACCACTACGCGATGAAGGTTAATCAGAACAAGGAGTTCGTCCTTCCGGTTGTGTCGGAGGGCGGGCATTTTGACGTCGCCTCCGTCAACGAGTTGTGGATCGTAAAGCGAATGTTGATGGAGAATAAATTCAATCCGAAAATCCGCGTCATTTGTAACGGTCCGAAAACCGAAGCGTACATTACACTTATCGAGGAGCTTCGCGCAAAGGGTTTGACCATCATCCCTATCATCGAGGACTACAACGAGCTCGAGCGACTGAAGAGTTTTAAGGGCGAGACGGGAATTCGCTTGAATATGTCGCTTCGTGTTAAATCGCACTGGGACAAACGCTTTAACCGTTACGGCTTTACGGAGGAAGAAGTGTTAAAGCTTGGGAAAGTACGCGGACTCTCAACTATTCACTATCACATCTCGTCACAAATCGAGAACGTTGAGGGGTTGGTGGCACCGCTTCGTCGCGCGCTCGAGATTTATGTAAAGCTTCGCGAAAAGAATCCGAACCTCGACACTATCGACATGGGCGGGGGCGCGGGCGTGCCGTATGAAAAGAAAGGAAAGTTTTATTCCGGGAAAACCGCGATAAATAAAATCGTTAAGACTGCGAAAATGTTTTGCGACAAGGCGGGTGTACGACATCCGAACCTTATCGTCGAGTGGGGACGGTACGTTGCCGCTCCCGCGCAGATCACGCTCTACAAGGTGTTGACTGAAAAAGAGGTGAGTGCGGAGGGTAAGCGGAAGTGGTATATCATCGACGGTTCGTTCATGAACGACCTGTTGGACACGTGGGCACTGAAGCAGAAGTGGCATGTGACTCCCGCGAACAACATGAAGACGAGGAGACTCAACAAAGTTTGGTTTGCAGGATCTTCCTGCGATTCTGATGACAGATACACTGCGGGCGGGAACGACATTTCCATTCCGCGCTTGGAAGATTTGGAAAACGGCGACAGTCAGTATGTGGCGTTTTATGACACGGGAGCGTATCAGGATGCATTAGCATCGCATCACTGCCTCTTGTCTTCGCCTGCAAAAATAATCTGTCAGAACGGCGAAATAAAGGTTGCGCGTAGACGCGAGACGAGCGAAGAGGTGGGGAGGCAGTTCGGTTGGTGACTGCTCGTCAGAGCGGGCATTTTCGGTACCGCTCCGGGGCGCTTGCCCAAGTCTAAGTGCCTCAGATACCCGCACGTGACTCGCTGAGGGTGGTTTGGATTTAGCTTCCCCTACTGTAGGCGTAAAACCTTCTGCTACACTAAATTAGAGGTATATGGAAGATCAGACTTCCTCGGAATCCAAGCGAAACGATGTAGGGAAGTGGGTTGTTGTAGCTCTCTACGTGTTTTTTGTTTTCATTTCTCCTCTGTGGTTCCTTACACCTATCGGGCAAGAAGGTGTAAGTACTTTGGAGAACTTGGTCCTGTCGCAAGTAGACAAGCCATTTTTAAGAGATTATGTATCTTTACTTAAGGAGGAGCGCCTTGAAGAAGCGGAGGTTTTGCTAACTCCGGAAGCGCGCGAACGCTTAGACCGTTCGCAGCTTTCTTTAGTGGTAGACAGTCTTGCTAGTACTACAGGCGAAGTAGAAATAGTAGGAGGAAATTTTCGTTCCAATAGTACAAATGGGGGAGAATGGACCTCCAACTATTACGCCTTATATGAATTGAAGAATGACGGCGCAGCAAATGAATATATGCTCGTAAGCATTTGGGCTGAAGAGAAAGGAGGAATCTTTAAGGTTGTGGGGGTTGATGTGTCTCCACAGCAAAAGTCAGCGAAGGAGGTGGGTGGAATCGATTTTGCTTCACCTCAAGTGCTTTATCTGTTGGGTGCTTTGCTTGTCCCAATATTTGTTCTCTTTACAGCCGTAAAATATATTCGTTCATCGCCGAAATTCAGTTGGCTGATGTTTATAGCTATACTCTTTCTTTCTGCTTATCCGACCATTACGCCAACGTCGTGGAATCTTAGCTTTGGTGCGTATGGCTTCATGAGTCCTGCCGGGTGGGGTACGTGGTTGTTCGCTCTGCCCGTCCCTCTAGGGGCTGCGTACTATTATCTTTCCAGGTTCTTCAAAAGAAAAACACCAACTATTCAGCCTCCCACACAGCCAGTGTCTGTCGGATAGTTTACAAATCCAAAAGGACGGCGTCGATCGAATTGGCGTAGTAGACTTTAAGGGATGGAATACCTCGCACTCCTCCTCTTTGGCTTAATTGAGAGCGTTGCTATATATGCTCTTTATTATTCTTTAAAAACGGGGAAAACCCCTATGGGTCCGGGTGGGCAAATCAGGGCAGATAAAAAGTTTCAGCCTCTTACTTACTGGCTATGGGTGTCAATTTCCACAATTATGGTGGTCTTTGTAGTGCCTTATATGGCGTATGTCGCCGTGGCAGGGTTAGGGAATTAAAGGTCCAAAAGGACCGCAGCAATCCAGGGGAAGGCGACGGTGACGTCGGACTGGATGATGTTGTAGTAGCTTTTGGTTGAAAGTTTGTCCCAAGTGATTTTTTCTTTTCCACCTGCGCCGGAGTATGAGCCGTACGACATA
>CAZMOI010000055.1:2333-4127 GCA_964568025.1 uncultured Candidatus Saccharibacteria bacterium | reverse complement strand
TACTATTGAGCAACGGCTTGCCGAGACTGTTGGCTACGCTCGTTTGCTCAAAAAGCATTTGCCGGATTTTTTGGCGCCAATATGGCTTGAAGAAAATTTAAGCTGTCCAAACACCGAGCCCGATGTTTGTTCATTGTCCGATGAGCGTCTTTACCATCTGGAAGCGATAGACAAAGAGGACCTCGGCATTCCGGTTATTGCGCACGACTCCGATGCGATACCGGGACGCGCAACACTTATGGCGGCACCGTTTGCAAAAAGAATCGCGATTGCCTATGACGAAGCGTTTGCGTATTTCCCGGATAAGATGCGCGAAAAAATAGCACTCACGGGAAACCCGATAAGGAGAGACGTCGCGTCGCCCGCTAAAGAGGGGAGTCAGGAATTTCTTGAACTTGAGGCGAACCTTCCGGTAATTCTCGTTATTGGAGGCTCCCTGGGTGCGGAAAGCATTAACAACGCGATACTTGAAGCGCTACCCGCGCTGGTCAACCGTTATCAGGTTATTCATCAGACGGGTCAAGTTCATTTCGAATCGGTAAAAGAAACCGCCCGGGTCGTTCTTGAAAAAAATGAGCGACGCTACCGCTACAAACCGTACGGTTTCCTCAACACGCTTGCACTTAAAATGTCTGCGGGTGCCGCGGATTTGGTTATCTCCCGCGCGGGTTCGGGTATGATTTCGGAAATCGCTTCGTGGGGTAAGCCGTCAATCCTTATACCAATCCCTGAAGACGTGTCGCGAGACCAGCGTTCAAACGCGTTTGCCTACGCCCACACAGGTTCGTGCGTTGTTATTGAGCAGAACAACCTGACTCCGAACGTATTGATGTCTGAAATCGACCGACTGTTTACGAACCCAAAGGCGCGCACGGACCTGGCGGATTCCGCAAAAAAATTCGCAAAGAAAGATGCCGCGCATCAGCTTGCGGAAGCGATTATCGACACGGCACTTGAACACGAGAAGTAAGTGTTGTATAAAATAGGTCATGAAATTAAATCCTGAGAAGCGGGTTGCGGTTGCCCGTGCCCACTTCACAAACGTCGCTGATAATATCAAGAACGGCAAACGCGGAATTATCCCCGCATTTATGTTCGGCGCGCATGCTTCATCTCTTATAAAAGCCGTAGAAAACATGGCGATAACCGCATTGAGCGAAGGCACGCATCAAACGAGAACCTGGGAAAAGGTTCGGGAAATGGACTCGACCGGAGAAGCCCTGCATGACAACGGTTGGGATACGATGGGTTTTAACCGTCTTGAAAAGTTTGTCGCACGTCGCGCGATGCATTGGACCGGAGGATACAAATCCGCAGACCGCGTAGAAGAGCTCAAGACTCCGATCGCTGCTCTAAGAAAATCTCTTTAAACCGTATACAGGCGGTTTTAGAACCACAGAAAAACCGATACAATAGGCGGAATGCATGTTGTAACCCGCTTCGCACCAAGCCCCACGGGCTTTCTTCATATCGGGGGTGTCCGAACCGCGTTGTTTGCCTGGCTCTGGGCGCGTAAGAATAACGGGACGTTCATTCTTCGTATTGAAGACACCGATAAGGAACGCGAGGTCGCGGGGTCAATAGAGCATATTCAAGACTCGTTACAATGGCTTTCAATAGACTGGGACTACGGACCGGAAAAACCGGGGCCATTCGGCTCTACCATTCAGTCGGAACGACTTTTGACCTACAAAGAAGCGGCGATGAAGCTCGTTGAAAAAGGATACGCGTATCCCGACCCGTACACGCAGGAAGAAATAGAAGTATTTCGACAAAAAGCAACGGAAGAAAAGC
>CAZMOI010000055.1:723-2323 GCA_964568025.1 uncultured Candidatus Saccharibacteria bacterium | reverse complement strand
GTTTTTAATGCGCGAATACCGTCCGGCAACAATGGAATCGTGGGATGGGAAGAAACCGTTGCGTTTTCGCGTACCTGAAATTAAACGGTACAAATGGGTTGATGCCGTACGCGGAGAGTTGGAGGCGGGAGAAGAAGCGTTAGACGATTTTATACTCATCAAAGGCGACGGATACCCGACCTACAACTTTGCGCACATTATCGACGACCACAACATGGGAATAACCCATGTATTCCGCGCGGACGAATTTATAGCATCGACTCCCAAATATCTTTCTCTCTACGACGCGCTTGGCATAGAACGCCCGGTGTTTGCAACGCTTCCGCCGATTATGGGACCGGACGGCAAGAAAAAGCTTTCAAAGCGCGACGGCGCCAAGGATATCTTGGACTACAAAAAAGAAGGCTACCTGCCGGAAACAATGGCAAACTTTCTTGCACTTGTCGGCTGGAACCCCGGCACGGAGCAGGAATTGTTTTCGATGTCGGAGTTGATGCAGGCATTTACATTGGATCAGATACAAAATCACGGCGGAGCGTTTAACGAAGAAAAACTTCGCTGGATGAACCGCGAACACATGCTTCGCATGAGCTCGGAAAAGTTTGCCGACGCAGTAACCGAATTTCTAAGCCCTGAAACCGCGAAAGGATTGCGCGACAAAAACGTCTTTAACCTTGTAGTGCCTTTGATGCACGAAAGAGTGCACACCTTCGGCGAAATAGCCGAGATGGATGCAAAAGGCGAATGGCGCTACTTCGCAGAATCGCCCTCGTATGAGGCGGAACTCCTCGTGCCAAAAGGCGCGGACAGATCTTCAACAAAGACGCGTTTGGAGGAGCTTTTGAAACGTATCAAAGGAGTTGATACGTGGAGTGCCGAGTCGGTTAAAAACGCCGTCTGGGAATATGCCGAAGCGGAAGGGAAGGGGAACGTACTCTGGCCCATGCGCTTTGCGCTCTCAGGCAGGGAAAAGTCCCCTGACCCGTTCACAATTGCAAGTATTATAGGAAAGGATGAAACTGCCCTCCGTATCAAAAACGCTCTCGATGCCCTTGCCTAATACGCGTAACCATTCGCACCGACTTTGGACTGTGTTTGGGCTTTTTGTCGTGGTCTTTGCGCTCCTCACGATGCTCCCACCGGTCGCACTCGGAGAAACACAGGAAGAAATACAGCAACGGATCATCGAGCAGAACGAAAAGATAGCTCAGCTTGAAAAAGAAATAGCCCAGTACGAGCGCGAACTGCAGACTATCGGCGGACAAAAAAAGACACTGGAAAACGAAATCAAACAGTTAGATGTGTCCCGCAAGAAAATAACCGCAAACATTTCCGCAACCGAAAATAAAATTAAACAGGCTACCCTGCAGATACAAACGCTGACGGGACAAATCGGAGACAAAGAAGAACACATCACGCTCAACAAAAACGCCGTACGCGAGTCGCTCCAAAACGCGTACCAGGTAGGCGCGACAACGCTGGTTGAGCACTTGCTTACGGTTCGCGGACTGGAAGAGGCATGGGAGGAAATGGATCGTCTGCGCAGTCTTGAAACAACACTTCAAGAGAAAAGTGTTGAACTTTTGAACACTAAAGAAGA
>CAZMOI010000055.1:0-713 GCA_964568025.1 uncultured Candidatus Saccharibacteria bacterium | reverse complement strand
GAGGTAGACCGTACCTCGACCCAGAAAAAACAAAGCGAGTTACGCGCACTTCAACGCGATTTGGCGGGACAAAAACAAGTATTGGACGCAAACCGCCAAGAGCAGGCAAATTTGTTGTCACAAACCAAAAACAAAGAATCGACTTTCCAGGCGCTTCTTAGAGAAAAGCAAGACGCGAAAGCAAAATTTGAACGTGAGCTTACCGACTACGAAAACGCGCTCAAGTTTAATCTGGACCCTTCTTCGATTCCGAAAGCGGGTTCGGGCGTTTTAAGCTGGCCTATTGATCCGACCTACATGGCGAACTGCAAGAGCCGTCAGTCCGCGTATGGCAATGTGTACTGCATCAGCCAATATTTTGGACACACGGAGTTTGCACGCTCGGGAGCGTACAACGGAAGCGGACACAACGGCATCGACTTTGGTATTCCTACGGGAACGAAAATAGTCTCGGCACTTTCCGGAACCGTGACTGCAACAGGGAACACGGACGCCTACAAAGGCTGTTATTCCTACGGTAAATGGGTCCTGGTTAAGCATTTAAACGGCCTGACAACCCTCTACGCACACCTTTCTGTCATCAGCGTCACCCAGGGTGACCCGGTCGGCATAGGCACCGTATTGGGTTATTCGGGCAAAACAGGATACGCAACGGGACCGCACCTCCACTTCACGGTCTATGTGTCGGACGCGGTTAAGGTCGTACGCTACGG
>CAZMOI010000054.1:2210-4331 GCA_964568025.1 uncultured Candidatus Saccharibacteria bacterium | reverse complement strand
ATTGTGCGTCACCATTGGTGGGTATTCTTACGCTCAATAATCGGCGTCGCGATTCTCTTCCTTTTGCCTTTCTTCCTCGTGCCTATCGTATGGTCGTTTGCGGCGGCAGCCGGAGCGCCGGGTATATCCGGCGGAGTGCTTCTCTTTTTCGGCTCACTGTGGTCCTTGCTCATGTGGAATGTGCTGTTTGTCCGGTGGACCGATCACTACTTCGACATATGGATTATCACCAACTGGCGCATCGTCGACATTGATCAAAAAGGTCTCTTCCAGCGAAACATCGCAACACTCCTCACACTCGACCACATTCAGGACATTGAAGCGCAAATGCATGGAGTGTTGGGTAACGTCCTTAACTTTGGAGACTTAACCGTCCAGACGGCGGCGGCGCGACGGGAGTTCCTCATTAGTGATGTCCCGGACCCGAACGGTGTTGTTAAAACAATTCGCGATGCACAATCCGAGAAAGCTCGCGTCTTTGGTGCACAGCCTACGACACACCCATGACCAAGATTGAGCCCTACAAAGGAGTCCGGGACTTTTATCCCGAGGATCAGCGCGTACAAAACTATATATTCGCCGCAATGCGAAAAGCGGTTGAGTCGTTTGGCTATGAAGAAATGAACGCATCCGTACTCGAATCTACTGAACTCTATTTGTCTAAAACGAGCGAAGAAATAGTTAACGAGCAGACCTATACATTCAAGGATCGGGGCGAGCGCATGGTTACCCTGCGACCGGAAATGACTCCAACGGTTGCCCGTATGGTTGCTGCAAGAAAACGCGAATTCGGGTATCCTCTGCGCCTCTACTCGATTCAGAACTTTTTCCGATATGAACGTCCTCAGCGAGGCAGACTTCGCGAGTTTTGGCAGTTAAACGCAGACCTGTTCGGGGTGGCCGGTATTGAGGCGGATATAGAAGCGATTTCCGTTGCACACCGCGTAATGAAAGAAATGGGGGCGCACGAAGGGGATTTCATTATTAAGATAGGAAACCGCGAGTTTTTGGATGCGGTGTATGACACCGTGGGAGTGCCCGACTCAGAACGTCAGAACATGACCCGACTTCTGGATGCCAAGGATAAAGGCGCGGATGTACCCAAAGACCTCCTGGATGCACTTTCGAAACCGAACGACTTCCCCTACTTCAAAACCTTACAGGGGGCACTCAGGGAGCGCGGTATTGGCAACGCAGTCCTTGACGGAAACATCGCCCGCGGATTCGATTACTACACCGGGCTGGTGTTTGAAGTGTTTGATACAAACCCCGCAAACCCCCGCGCAATGTTCGGTGGAGGCAGATACGACAAACTTATCGGTCAGTACGGCTCTGAAGAAGTACCGGCAGTTGGCTTTGCTATGGGTGATGTTATTGCAAAAGATTTCCTGGAAACACATAACTTACTCCCGCCACTTTCTCCGCGTGCAAAAGTGTATGTCGCTCCCGTAACCGCGGAAGTAGCGTCGAGCGCATCTGAATTTGCCAAAACACTGCGTGCAAAAGGCGTGAATGTGGCATTCGGTATGAAGCATGAAAAAATAGGCGACCACATAAAAGCGGCGCTCAAGCTCGGCATCCCGTACTTCATCGCGTACGGAGAGGAGGAAGAAAAAACAGGAATGGTAACACTCAAGAATCTTTCCGCTGAAAAAGAAGAGAAAATCTCAACATCCGACGTTTCGACGCGAGTTATCAACTAGACGCGTCGAGGTCTTTCCGCTACCCTGCTCTGATGCGCAAAATCACGTTCGACATTGAAACCACTTCCGGCGCGGGTGGTGTATTTGATCCGCGATTCATGGAATTGACCGTAGTCGGAATTCACGACTCGGAAACCGATACGCTCACGGCCTTTACACAACCGGAACTGCCGCAGCTCTGGCCCATTCTTGAACGCGCAGACATGCTTATCGGTTTTAACTCAGACCATTTTGATATACCGATACTCAATAAATACTACGCGGGTGATCTGACAAAGATAAAAAGCCTCGACCTACTTGCTGAAATCAAAAACGTTCTCGGAAGACGGCTCAAGCTCGACTCTATCGCCGAGGCAACCCTCGGACGGAAAAAGATAGGAAGCGGACTGGATGCCGTAACGTGGTGGGCGGAGGGCGA
>CAZMOI010000054.1:709-2200 GCA_964568025.1 uncultured Candidatus Saccharibacteria bacterium | reverse complement strand
CTATGAAAAAGTAAAAAAATACTGTCTGGAAGATGTACGATTAACAAAAGAAATATACGACTACGCCCTCAAAAACGGCAAGGTCCACTATAAGGACTTGGGCAAGAAAAAAGATATCCCCCTTGATGTTTCAGGTTGGGAGAAGCCTCAAAAAGCCTCAATGACCCACACTCTTCCTTTCTAAAGAAAAACCCCGCGAAAGCGGGGTTTTGAATCCTTTAGAAATTCTGAAGGCCACGGGCGCGTAGCCATTCACCGCGCTCTCCTTCATGTGGAAACCTACCACCCGCACCGGTGAAGCCTTGATATGCAGAGGTGTATCGAGCGGGTATACCCTCTGCGGCAACAATAGCCCCTTCTGCACGAGCGATTGCCTGGCGCAAAGCGCTTATATCATCACCGCCGGCACGACCTATGCGCTGTAACGCCACATTAGCGGCATCGATCGCAGCACGTACACGCGGAATCAACGACTCCACATTGTCCCTTGCGAGTCCGGCTTCCATGATAGTGTCCATGGTAACTTCCGACTCTATGGGAACATTCTGAAACGCAATGATTGCTACCATAGCTTCTCGAGTAGCAAGTTCGAGGGTTTCTGCAGAAGAGGTAACCGCACCGCGTTCCATTTCGATCATAGTGCTTTCAAGATCAGGAGCCATTTCCGGAGCGATAGTCGGAGTCGTAACTACAGCCTCTTCCTCCTCTGAAGTAGTCCGGGGAGCCGGATCGTTACACGCCGCGACAATAAGGACCGCAGCAGCCGCACCAAGTCTTTCAAGCTTAATCATGAAAAAAAAATTAAATAATATTAATATCTAAGTCTTCGTTCCGGAACGGATTGAATTAATGGGTATTTAAGCACATCTGTGCAATTTGTCAAGAAGTTCACTCCTCGGGGAGCGGAGACGGTTTTCTTCGGGAGGATTAGAAATACAGCAGGATAATCGCTGCAAGTGCGAGCCTGTACACGATAAACACGGTAAGGGGTTGGCGTTTTAGAAAAAGCAAAAGGAGGTGTATAGCGGCAATACCACTTACAAACGCGGCAATACTTCCCCACAGAAGCGGTGTGCCGAGAGTTGTAAGGTTTCCGTTCATGTAGAGCTCCAGAAGTTTCTTGAGCCCCGAGCCGAGTATGATGGGCACCGCAAGAAGAAATCCGAACCGTGCCGCCGCTTCACGGCTAAGCCCGAGGAAAAGTCCGCCGGAAATAGTCATGCCGGAACGGCTCATGCCCGGAATAAGCGCGAGCGATTGAAAAAAACCGACAATAAGCCCTTTACGGACTGAAAGTGCCTGCCCTGTAGTGCGTCTCTTCTGTACATACTCCGCCACCATCATGACAAGGGATCCTGCAATAAGCGCATAGGCGACGAGATGCGGGGAACGGAATGCCGTTTCCATCATATCTTCAAGAAGAAGCCCGATGATAATTGCGGGTACGGTACCCGCAAGAAGCGCAAGAAATAACCTCCAGTCTTCGCTCTT
>CAZMOI010000054.1:0-699 GCA_964568025.1 uncultured Candidatus Saccharibacteria bacterium | reverse complement strand
TAGAGCACCGCGTAGAGAATATTGAGGAGGTCTTTCCAGAAATAGACTACGACTGCGAGAGCGGTTGCAAGCTGTAATACCGCATCAACCGCAAGACCCTGTTCCGTTACCCCCAAAAGCTCGTGGGAGACTATTAGGTGTCCGGATGATGAGATGGGCAGAAACTCCGTAAGCCCCTGGACCAGGCCTAAAATGGCATACGACAGGACATCGTTCATCGTGGTATTATCCTAACACTTAAACATCTATACTATGCCTCAACAACAAAACCTTGCCGTCCCTATTGCAATCGTTATCGCCGGTGCCTTAGTAGCGGCCGCTATGTATTTTGGCGGTTCTGGATCAGGTGCTCCATCCAACACAGATACAAATCAGCTTCAGGAAGCAAGCTCGGTTCCTCAGGTTACTGCGGAGGACCATATCAAAGGATCGGCTTCCGCAAAGGTAACGATTGTTGAGTACACCGATCTTGAATGCCCCTTCTGTAAGCAATTCCACGGCACAATGCAACAGGTTGTCGACAAATACGCATCTTCTGGGAACGTTGCGTGGGTATTGCGTAACTTCCCCTTGGCACAGCTTCACCCGAACGCTCCCTCATTGGCACTCGCAGCTGAGTGCGTTGCGGAGCTTCGTGGAAATGATGCGTACTGGACGTTTATAGACAACGTCTTCATAGAAGCCCCCCTCAATACTAGG
>CAZMOI010000053.1:473-4400 GCA_964568025.1 uncultured Candidatus Saccharibacteria bacterium | reverse complement strand
AATGCGTCCATGCCCGCGGTGCATCCGCGTCCGGTTTCTGAGAGGCTTGGCGGTTTTGGTATCACGGTGAGCGCTTTTCATGGAAATGGGGAGAAATGGGGTCGAGAAATGGGAAATGGGGTCAGCCACCATTTAATGCATGCTAGGATACATGCATGGCACGCATCCAGCGTACTGATGTGGGAGGACAGGTGTATCACGTTTTAAATCGTGCAAACGCACGGGCACGCATTTTCGATTCGGATGCCGACTATGCAACATTCGAAGCTATCCTCGAAGAAGCAGTCGAAAAGTTCTCCATGCGCCTTTTGGCGTACTGCCTGATGCCCAATCACTGGCATTTCGTACTCTATCCACGTGAGAATGGAGATCTGCAAGCATTTATGGGTTGGCTCACCAACACTCACACCAGGCGCTGGCATGTCGCTAAACGAACCATAGGGCAAGGGCATCTGTACCAAGGACGGTATAAGTCTTTCCTCTGCCAGACCGATTCCCATTTCCTTACCCTTGTCCGGTATGTCGAACGGAACGCCAAGAAAGCGAACATAGTACGCCGGGCAGAGAACTGGCGATGGTCCAGCGTCTGGAGAAGAGAGGAAGGAACACAGGAGCAGAGGAGATTCCTCACTGATTGGCCTGTGGAGAAACCGCATGGATACCTTCGCTTATTAAACGAACCGCAGACCAGATCCGAAGAGGAAGCACTGGAGCGTTCAACAGATAAGAACATTCCTTTTGGGAGCGATACATGGGTCAGTGGTATCGTTAAAAAATATGGCCTTCAGCAAACGTTGCGTGGGGTGGGAAGACCGAAAAAGAATGGTGGCTGACCCCATTTCCATTTCATTCGGACTAACTGGTGATGGCAAGGCAGTTCTAGCAAAACCTCAAGCACAAAATGCTTATGCATACGCCAACGGGAATCCCATAGGTAATAAAGATCCAGACGGAAGAGTAGTTCTCGAAGGAATTTTGGCACTCTTATTCGTACCAAATGTAGCGCATGCACCTTCTTCAGATATAAATCTTTCGTCGATGCAAAGTGAATACCCACAGGTTATTTTCGGAATGGGAACTGCCGCAGTAAGAGGAGGTGGAGCTAGTTCCGGAGGTGTGTATCAAGGAATTGATTCTGCTGGTGCAGTTAGATATGTTGGAATAACGGAACGTACTCCAGCGATACGTTTTGCCGAACATGCCAATAGTGGAACTGCAAGAGCTAACTTACAATACGAAACAATTCCTGGTACAGGCGCTCTTCCAAATATGCAAAAAAGACTCTATGAGCAAAGTCTTCTTAATCAGTATGGGTTGCAAAAGAACGGAGGTCAGTTGTTAAATAAAATAAACTCCATTTCTCCATCCTCTCCCATGTACGGTTCCGTTCAGAGTTTCAATCCTGGCACTGTAAGCAATTCAACTCCTATGACATCCGCAATGATATTCCCCGGCATGCCGAATTTCAGAGGCACTTATGACTTTGGCTCTGGAGGGGTATATAATTTCTCTAGTGGCAGCGCACAAAAAGTAAAATGAACATGAACAACGAAGAAAAAGATTGGAAAGTGCTTCAGGCATACATCGATAATCAGCCAGGTGTCATAAGTTTTCGGACCACAGTAAATACGGAGAAAAATAGAAAGTCACTCCCTTTCCAAATAGGGATCGCAGTGCCGCTTCTGCAACCAACCGAGCAAGGATTACCACTTGATGCAGAGGCCAGTCAATTGTGGAAAATTGAAGATGGATTGAAATCTAAGTTGAAGGAAAAATATAACTCTCTATACGTCATTACCATTACGGTAGGTGGGATGCGTGAGTTTGTTCTTTACACACCAGAATGGAAGCCGAAAGAAATTGAAAAAACTGTAAAAGAAATAGAAAAAGAAATTAACGATGGTCACGAATTGCAGTTTATGTTGAAGGAAGATTCAGATTGGAAGACTTACAAGGATTTTACGAAAAATCCCGAGTAGCTTCTATTATGTCTAGGCAATGAATGCCATCGAGACGGAACTTGAGATTTAATAACAAACTGCACTTCGCTCGTTTGGTCTGGTTCTGAATATGCGTTAAGCAGTATTGGTATTGCACCATGGATTTCGACATTTCCACGAGTAAAAATAATGTGTTTAATATAGTCGCGGAGCAATTGTCTAGTTGAGTCGAAATCGTTAGTTTCCGCAAGTCGAGTTTTGAAAGTATTTGTATAACGTTCGATATTCGCTTCGACCACATTATCCCGATGAAGTGTAGGGACATTGGCAAGTAAATTTCTTAGCTCCTCCTTCAAGTGTGCAATTTCGATATCACACTCCTTGCATTTGGTACTGTGCTCGGCGTGGGTAATTTCTCCTCTTGCGTACGCAGTGAGCGAATTTTGTTTCGTCTTGGTATATTCAGCCATCTTCTGCTCAATTGACTTCGTGCTTAGTGTTTGTTTTCTTCTTGCGCTTCCCGGCATGGGTATGACCAAAACGATAACCTTATCTCCGGAAGCGGCGCTCAAAGAGGCGTAGAAGAAATAATGATGGTAATTCGTCCGATGTAGTCGGGCGGGCATGATACGCTCAAAGGATGCCGGAAGGTGTTCGTTTTCAGGAAGACAATGCGTCCATGCCCGCGGTGCATCCGCGTCCGGTTTCGGAGCGGCTTGGCGGTTTTGGTATTACGGTGAGCGCATTTCAAGCGCAACTTCTTTTAACTGCTCTCGCCTCGCTTGCGGTTATCGGAACGATTTATTTTATGCTTTCCGCCGTTCCTCCTTTGCCTGAGTTAGGGGAGGATCGTTTGCGTCCCGGTGAGGTTGTTCCCGCTAATCGCACCTTATGAAAAGTGACTCCGCAAAACGCCTATTTGAAACACCACTCCGGGGCGTTTGCCCAAGTCTTAGTGTCTCAAATAGGCGTTTTGCTCCGCATGACGAAAGCAAAGAAAGAAACCCGCTCCGAGGATTTACTACGACAAGAGAGGAGCGGGATGAAAATTTATTTTTATTCCGTCCGAACGCAGTCGGAGCAAACCCGCCCCGCGGGTTTACCCTAATTGAGCTTATCGTCGTTGTAGCCATAATCGGTTTAATCTCTTCGGCTGTTTTCGCTTCGCTTACGGACGCTCAGCGTGACGCGCGTGATAAGCGGAGAGTGCAGGATGTACGGCAGTTGGAATCCGCGTTGCAGTTGTACTACTCACGCTATAACGCGTACCCGACCGAAGCGTCGGGCGCGAACGGTAACGTTTCAACGAACACGGTTTTTAAAACCGCCCTCGCGCCGTTTATTTCAGGCACCGTGAACGACCCTGTTCCGGGAAGTGCGACCTACTATTACTACTATGACGGTCGCCATAATTGCGGAGGAAGAGAGTATGCGGTCATATTCGCGCGCCAAATGGACAAGGCGGGAAATGCAAACTTCGACGACTTTTTGAATACGACCTGCGCCGGAATTTTGGACGGCGAAGGCAGGGGAGGTGGTGTTGAGTCCTACAATATTCTTATCGGTCCTTCGGATGGATAAGCCCTGAAACAGGGCTTATTTCCGCAGGTATAATACTTTCATGCATTTGGCCCGGCTCGATATTTCGGGGTTTAAGTCTTTTGCCAAAAAGACGAGTTTTGACTTCACCTCGTCGGTTACCGCGATAGTCGGCCCGAACGGTTCGGGTAAATCTAACGTAGCTGAAGCCGTACGATTCGTTTTGGGAGAGCAGTCGATGAAGTCCATGCGTGGAAAGCGCGGTGAGGACCTTATCTGGAATGGTTCGAATGCCTCACCACGGGCAAATCGCGGGTCTGTTTCAATTACGTTCAACAACTCCTCGCGCTTTCTTAACGTCGATTTTGACGAAGTGTCGGTTGAGCGCATTGTGAACCGTGACGGCACTAACGAATACCGCTTAAACGGCTCTCAAGTCCGACTTAAA
>CAZMOI010000053.1:0-463 GCA_964568025.1 uncultured Candidatus Saccharibacteria bacterium | reverse complement strand
CGACAAAATTCTCTCCGCCTCCGTTCGGGAACGCCGGGAGATGCTCGAAGACGCTCTTGGTCTTAAGGTCTATCAGTACAAAATTGAAGAGTCGGAACGGAAACTTGAAAAAACGGAGGAGAACATGCGCCAGGTTTCCGCTCTGCGTAAGGAAATCGCCCCGCACCTGCGCTTTTTGAAGAAACAGGTCGAGAAGGTTGAGAAAGCGCGAGAATTGAAAGAGTCTGCTGCGTTGCGTTTTAAACAGTATCTTCGGAACGAGTTTGAGTATGTACAGACCGCGAAAGGTCGAATTGAAAAAAATCTGGAGGGAAGACGCTCAGTTCTCCGCGGTATTGCCGAAAAGGTGGCGGAAGCAAAGCGTGCGCTTCAAGGAGCAGCGGAGGATACGCGCGGAGCAAAGATACTTACACTTTCGAGTGACCTGGATGCTGCGCGCGCAGCGCGCTCGGATGCAGCGCGT
>CAZMOI010000052.1:0-4716 GCA_964568025.1 uncultured Candidatus Saccharibacteria bacterium | reverse complement strand
ACCGTGAGTCGTCGTGAAGTATTCCGTCGGTGACAAACCTTCTTTCATTGAGGATGCGACCGGGAATTCAATAACCTCTCCTCGGGTGTTGGTCACCAAGCCTTTGATACCTGCCATCTGAGAAAGCTGGCGGGTCGAACCTCGGGCGCCGGAAACGACCATGGTGTAGATCGAAGAGTTCTTATCGAGAGCCGGAAGAATTTCCTTCTCAACATCCGAAATCGCTTTCTGCCAGACTTCTACCGTAAGACGAAGTTTTTCGTCTGCGGTCAAAAGACCGTTTTCGTACTGTTCGCGTATTTCCTGTGCTTCGCGACGGGCTTCGTCCATGATCTTTTTCTTTGCTTCAGGCACCACAAGGTCCCCGAAGGAGAAAGACACGCCGGACTTGGTTGCAAACTGGAAACCGAAACGCTTGAGCTTATCAAGAATTCCCGGAGTAGCGTCCAATCCGTACGTTTTAATAACGTCGTCAACAAGCTTACTGAGTTCTTTTTTCTTGACCTCACTGTTGATGAACGGATAGTCCTTCGGAAGAATCGAGTTGAAGAGCAAGCGTCCAACGGTCGTCTCGAAACGCTCACCTTTGAAGTGTGCATATTTCGGGTTGCCTGGGGTCGGTTCTACCTGAATCTTGGCATGAATGCCGATGTCGCCGAAGTCGTATGCAAGAATAGCCGCGTTAGGCGACTGGAAGTATTTCCCTTCTCCTTTCTCACCCGACATGTCGCGCGTCATCCAATACACACCGAGTGCGATGTCCAACGGCTTTTCAAAGATGACCGGCTGACCCGAGCCCGGTTTCAAAATGTTTTTCGCTGCGGACATGATGTTCGCCGCTTCAGCTTGTGCTTCTTCCGAGAGCGGAACGTGAACCGCCATTTGGTCGCCGTCGAAGTCCGCGTTGAATGCCGGACATACCAGGGGGTGCAATTGAATTGCGTTACCTTCGATGAGTCGAGGACGGAATGCCTGGATACCCTGGCGGTGTAAGGTTGGTGCACGGTTAAGCATCACGTACTTGCCGTCAATCACCTCTTCAAGAATCGCCCATACTTCGGGAATTCCCTCTTCTATCAAACGTCCCGCACCGCGAATGTTGTGTGCAAGCTCTCGTCCTAAGAGTTCGGCGATAACAAACGGACGGAACAACTCCAATGCCATTTTCTTAGGAAGACCGCACTCGTCGAGCGCGAGCTCAGGACCGACGACAATGACGGAGCGTCCCGAATAGTCGACGCGCTTTCCAAGAAGGTTAAAGCGGAAGTAGCCTTGCTTTGATTTGAGGTAGTCTGCGAGGGATTTAAGCGGACGACGCTGTGCCTGGGATTGCGCGGAAAATGCCGCACCACCGCGACGAATGGTGTTGTCGAGAAGTGCGTCTACCGCTTCCTGCAAAATGCGTTTTTCGTTTCGAAGAATCACTTCCGGCGCCATGATGTCGCGAAGCTTCATCAGGCGGTTGTTGCGGTTAATCACACGGCGGTAGAGGTCGTTGACGTCTGACGTCGCGTGACGACCCGACTCCAAGGCAACCATAGGACGAAGTGCCGGCGGAGTGACCGGGATGCGGGTAAGGAACATCCACTCAGGGCGGATGCCTGCCTTTACCATCGCGCGAACCAAGGACAAGCGTTTCGTCAGTTTTTCACGCTCTGCTGCTCCTGCTTTTTCAAGACTCGTCTCCAATTCCTTGGCAAGCTTCTCGAGATTCGTTTCCTTAAAGATGTTATAGACCGCTTCTGCGCCGATGCCAGCCTCAAAGAAGGTTCCGTACTTAACGGAGAATCGGTGGTATTCAATTTCGTCCAGGACAACACCCGGACGAATGCGCTCAATATCACCCTTTGCGTTCTGCATCAGGGTCTTCAATTCAGTCTGAGCTTTCTCGTTGGTGACCGCTTTTACTTTCGCCTTGTATTCGTTTTCGAGTTCGCGGATAAGGCGTTCGCGCTCGTCATTGTTGACGGAGGTAACGATGTAGCCAGCGAAGTACACAACTTTCTCTGCGTCCGTTGCCGACACGCCCAAGATAAGGGCGATGCGAGACGGGACTGAGCGCAAGAACCAGATGTGCGCAACGGGAGTGGCGAGTTCAATGTGACCCATGCGCTCGCGGCGGACAATAGAGCGGGTAACTTCAACTCCGCATTTCTCACAGACAATTCCGCGGAAGCGCGGTCCTTTGTACTTTCCGCAGTAACATTCGAAGTCGCGTTCAGGACCGAAAATTCTTTCGTCAAACAGACCGTCCTTCTCAGAGCGTTGAGTACGGTAGTTGATGGTTTCAGGCTTTCGAATTTCGCCCCACGACCATTCGAGAATGCGTTCAGGACTTGCGACTTTGAGCGCAATCCAATCGAAGTGCGACGTATCGATGACTTTCCCTCGTTTCTGATCCATATTCGTTTAGTTAGAGCGCGACTTACGCGGGCTTATAAGAAAGGCTTGCTCACTCCTCGGCTCAGAAATACAAATATTTTGCTTCATATTTTTATTTCCTTCGCTTTACGTCGTGAGTAAATTCGTCCGGATTGTTTTTGCCAAGAATCACGTCCAAAGAAAGACCGCGCAGGTGGTTAACCAAGACGTTGAATGCCGCCGGAGTATGCGTCTGCTGTATCGGGCGACCTTTAACGATAGCGTCAAAGGCTGCGGAACGACCCTGAATGTCGTCAGACTTAATCGTGAGCATTTCGCGCAGAGTATAGGAAGCGCCGTAACCCAACAGTGCCCACACTTCCATTTCTCCAAAGCGCTGACCTCCGTTTTGTGCCTTACCGCCGAGTGGTTGCTGCGTAATCAAGCTGTACGGACCGATAGAACGCATGTGTATCTTGTCTTCGACCATGTGGTGAAGTTTCAAGATGTACATGTATCCGACCGCGATGTCCTGTGCGAACGCTTCTCCGGTTCTGCCGTCATAGAGCTTCATGGTTCCGGATTCAGGGAATCCTGCGGAAACCAATTCGGAGCGAACTTCGGCTTCCGTTGCTCCCGCAAACGGAGGAACGATAGCCTGGTAGTTAAGCGTATGCGCCGCAAGTCCGAGGTGCATTTCCAAAATTTGTCCCAGGTTCATACGGGACGGCACGCCGAGCGGGGTCAAGATGACGTCAATCGGCTGACCGTCTTCGGAATATGGCATGTCTTCAACCGGGAGCACGCGTGAAATAACGCCCTTGTTTCCGTGACGTCCTGCGAGCTTGTCGCCGACTGAAACGTTACGAAGCTGTGCAACCGTAATGTAGATCTTTTTGATAGTGCCCGACTCCAAGCTGTCCCCCCGTTCACGTGAAAATACTTTCACGCCGATAACGCGTCCGCGCTTTCCTCCTTCCATGCGAAGTGATGTGTCTTTCACATCCTTTGCCTTGTCGCCGAAGATTGAGCGCAACAGTCTTTCTTCCGGAGTAAGTTGAGTTTCGCCTTTCGGGGTAACTTTACCGACAAGAATATCGCCCGGGCGGACTTCCGCACCGATGCGCACTACACCCTCCTCATCGAGGTTGCGGAGTTTTGTTTCTGAAACGTTCGGTATGTCGGGGGTTGTTACTTCCGGACCAAGTTTTGTATCGCGTACGGATACTTCAAACTCCTCAATGTGAATCGTCGAGAATTTAGAATCCTGCACCAACTTGCTCGAGATAATGATGGCGTCTTCGTAGTTTGCTCCGCTCCAACTCATGAAGGCGACGCGCACGTTCTGACCGAGGGCAAGCTGTCCGTTTGCTGAGGAAGAAGTATCGGCAAGCAAGTCTCCGCGCTTTACCTTTTTACCAAGAGCAACTGCAGGGCGGTGGTAGAAAGCCGAAAATTCGTTTGTCATTGAAAACGGAACCAGCGTGTACTGATGCTTCTTACCTTTCTCGTCGGTAACGACAATGTGGCTTGCATCAACCGCGGTTACAGTGCCCGCTTCTTTTGCGTAGAGAAGGCGTCCGGTATCGCGTGCCGCCATTTCTTCCATGCCGGTTCCGACAATAGGTGCCTCAGGTACAACGCACGGAGTTGCCTGCTTCTGCATGTTCGAACCCATCAGCGCTCGGTTTGCGTCGTCGTTTTCTACGAACGGAATCATGGACGTTGCTATCGAGAACATCTGGTTCGTTGAAATGTCGATATATTTAACGTCGTCGCGATGCGCCAAGAGCGGCTCTCCCTTAAGGCGGGTTTCTATATATTCGTCGGTCAGTTTTCCGTCCGCGCTCATATTGACCGCGGCATGCGCAATCGGGTGCTGTTCCTCTTCGAAAGCGTTGAGGTAGACGATTGCGTCCGTTACTTTACCGTTTACGACTTTTGCGTACGGCGTTTCAATAATGCCGAAATCGTTAATGCGCGCGTAGGACGCAAGACGCAAAATAAGACCGATGTTCTGACCTTCAGGCGTTTGAATAGGACAAAGTCTTCCGTAGTGCGAGGTGTGCACGTCGCGCACTTCGAATCCTGCGCGCTCACGGGTCAAACCTCCCGGACCAAGAGCCGAGACAGTGCGAAGGTTTTCAAGCTCGTCGAGGATGTTTTGCTGAGCGGCGAGTTGCGACAACTGGTTTGCGGTAAAGAATTCTTTAATCGCAGCGGCAAGCGGGCGCGGGTTGACCAGGGCGGTCGGAAGCTGAGTTTCAGCATCAATCGTCGACATTTTGTCTTGAATGTTGCGCTTCATGCGGGAAAGGCCGACGCGGACGCGTGCCTCCAAAAGCTCTCCTACCT
>CAZMOI010000051.1:425-4940 GCA_964568025.1 uncultured Candidatus Saccharibacteria bacterium | reverse complement strand
GGTTGTATAGGCACTAGTTCCCAGCGGAGAAAACCCGGGCTGACTAATATGCTCAAAGCGCCCCGTTGCCTGATTTAAAACCGGCTGATTTCGACGAAAACGTAAGGCGGGATATACCGTTACCCGCCGTTCCGCACCGTGGCTATTCATACTCCGAGTGTAACACTTTCGGAAAAATAATGTCACCCGTCACTAAGTATTTTGCTCAAAAAATTTGCAAAATACTACGTGCGCGCGACCCCGCCTCGCCACCTAACGGCATGGCTCCGGCCCGCTCATGCATTACGGAAACGATGCGCAGGCATTATTTCCGTATCGTGAACGCTAGACCGAGCGATATTTGGCAAGTACACTGACTTTGATGGCTCAGTCTACAACTACTGGTAATTTTCTAAGACCTGCGGTCTAACTAAATTATGGCGCACCCAACGGATGCAATTCTCAAGGAAATGCGGTCCCCCTCCGGGAAGGATATTGAACTTATACGCGACTCGTACGATTTTGCGGAAAAAGCGCACGGGACGGAACTGCGCAAATCGGGTGAGCCGTACATCATCCACCCGCTTGCAATTGCGGTGACACTCGCAAAACTCGGCATGGACCGGGACACGATTATGGCGGGCATTCTTCACGACACCATCGAAGACACGCCGGTCACGCTTGAGGAAATAGAGAAACGGTACGGGACAAACGTCGCCACAATGGTTGAGGGGGTTACCAAGCTCTCGAAACTTAAATACCGCGGAGTAGAGCGTCACGTGGAGTCACTGCGACGCTTGATGGTCGCAACCGCAAATGATGTGCGAGTCATCATCATCAAACTCGCAGACCGACTCCACAACATGCAGACCCTTGAGTATGTGGCACCCGAAAAACGTCAGCGTATTGCGCTCGAAACCCGTGAAGTGTATGTGCCTATAGCGGAACGTCTGGGTATCGGAGTCCTGAAGGCGCAACTGGAAGATTTGGCGTTCAAAAATTTGGAGCCTGAAAAGCACAGCGAAACCGCTGCCTTTCTTAAAGAAAGAGCGGAACACACTCAGGAAGCGCTTTCGGAAACAATGAAAGAATTGCGCCGTGCGCTTGCGGAAGGCGGAATTAAAAACTTCAGAACCGAGTCACGGGTGAAAAACGCTCACAGCTTTGCCAGAAAACTGGAGCGCAAAGACAACGACGTCGACAAGGTATACGACATTCTTGCTATTCGCATTATCGTGCCGACCAGTGAAGACTGTTACAAGGCGCTTGGTATCGTACACGGTATTTGGCGTGCGATTCCGGGACGAGTGAAAGACTACATCGCAAATCCTAAACCAAACGGCTACCGCTCACTTCATACGACTATTCTCACTCCCCGCAAGCTTATCGTCGAAGTGCAGATACGTTCGGAAGAAATGCAACGCGAAAGCAAGTTCGGCATCGCGGCGCACTTTGCGTATAAGCAGACCAAGAGCCTCGAAAAGAACTCCGCATTTACCTGGGCGCTGCAGTTTATCCCTTCTCTCATGAAGACGGGCAGAGTAGGCGGTACCGAAGCTGCCCCACTTCCCCGCTGGCTGTCGGAGTTAAACGAAGCGGCGAGCGTCTTTCGCGAACAAAACAGCTTTCAAAAGGCATTGAAGGAGGACTTTTTTGCTGAACGCATGTTCGTGTTTACGCCGAAAGGCGATGTCATGGACCTTCCGGTGGGGGCCACTACCGTGGACTTTGCCTACGCTATTCACTCGGACATCGGCAACACGATGACTGGTGCGAAAGTAAACGGCAAACTGGTCCAGCTTTCAACAGAACTTAAAAACAGCGACATCGTAGAAATACAGACAAAGAAATCAGCGCTTCCGAATAAAAAATGGCTCGATTTTGCAAAAACTTCTTCCGCAAAACATCACATCAGAAACACGATTAACCGCATTGAGAGCCAGAAAAATCCGTAACTCTAAATAGAAAACTTCTCGACAGAAAAACTATCGTCGTCCTCTTTCGGGAGAGGTGTAGCGGGTGCAGTTGTTGGCGCGGGTGGAATGGCATCATTTACGCGAAAGCGCTCTAAAAGACCTTCCAAGTCTTCAGCGGAGAAAAAGTTAATAATGACTTTCCCTCCCTGCGCGTCTTCACGTATTTCGACTTGCGTACCCAAGGACTCTGCAAGCTCTTTCTGCATCGCCTGAATTTCCGGTTTTACCTCGCGTTTGCGCGCTCTATCCCAGGCAATTTCCCGCGTTAATTTTTCTACCTCACGAACGGAAAGCTTACGGTTTTGTATGTCGCGGAATAGCGTGAGCATTTCTACTTTACGATCTTCAAGCATCAAAAGCGCTCGGGCATGCCCCTCATAAATTCTTCCCTCTTTAAGACCCAGTTGTATTTCATCAGGAAGCGACAACAGACGAAGGCTGTTTGATACGTATTCGCGACTCTTACCAACCTTCTTGCCGATTTCAACGTTGTTGAGGTTGAATTCCTTGGCCAAACGTTCAAATGCACGTGCACGGTCAATTGCGTTCAGGTCCTCACGCTGTAGGTTTTCAATAATCGCAAGTTCAAGCTTAGTCCGCTCGTTCTCCTCGGCGTTCTGCCGAATAATAACGGGAACCTGAGAAAGACCCGCGATGCGGGACGCACGTAAACGCCTCTCGCCCGCAATCAGTTCATAGTAGACGGTAATACCGCCCGCATCTTTTTCTTCCTCGTGGCGGGTAACGGTAAGCGGTTGGAGAATTCCGTACTGGCGAATGGAGTCGGCAAGGTCCTTGAGGCGCGCCTCGTCAAACTCGGTGCGAGGCTGATAAGGGTTCGGTCTGATTTTAGCGACTTCCACCCAAAAGATTGCATCACTTTCAAATTGCGACATGCAGGGATTTTAACATGTCGCTTCTGTACCCAGGGTGAGACTCGGTCACAACTCTCGGCCCGTGGACACGGATAAATCTCCTGACGGAGATTTTCCGCGATCCCCGCCTCAGTATTTTTGCCTTGCCTTCGGCAAACAAAAATATACTTGTGGCAGCACACATGTAACAAAAAAGCCCGCTGGGGCTTTGTTTGTTCGTGTGTGCCCAGGGTGAGACTCGAACTCACACTCCTTGCGGAACACGATTTTGAGTCGTGCGCGGCTACCATTACGCCACCTGGGCTTTGGAGGGATGATACCACCTCCCGTTAAAATTCTGAACTGGAAATATACCTACTCTCTCCCTACCGCCTCCCGTATATTTGAATATCCGTCTTTCTGTAAAAGCCTTACAAGACCGCGGTTTATTTCCGCCGCGATGCCCGGTCCTTCATAAATGAAGCCGGTATAGACCTGCACGAGTGAGGCTCCCGCTTTGACTTTCTCATACGCGTCTTCAGCATTGAATATTCCTCCAACGCCGATAATAGGAAGTTCAGGGCTCTTCTTGTGAATGTAGCGAATGATTTCCGTGGCGATTGCCTTTATAGGTTCTCCGGACAAGCCACCCGCAACTCCCGCGGCTTTTTCTGAAACACCCTTTCTGGATACGGTGCTATTAACCGCAATAATCCCGTCAACAGTATGTTCACGACACACCTGAAGCACTTCGTCTATTGCTTCATACGAAAGGTCGGGGGCAATCTTTACCAAAAGCGGTTTTCTAGCTCCCTGTCGAGAACGATACTCGTTGAATGTCGACACGATGTCGACAAGAAACTTTTTATCCTGCAACTCCCGTAATCCCGGTGTATTGGGAGAAGAAACGTTAATCACAAAGTAATCGCCATATTCGTAGAGACGCTCGTACGAGAAGCGATAGTCTTGTGCCGCTTCGTCATTCTCCGCGCGCTTTGACTTACCGATAGAAATTCCCAGGGGGAGCGTGCGTCGGAAATGCTTAAGCCGACGCGCCATTGCCCCGGCACCTTTGTTGTTAAAGCCCATGCGGTTTATAAGCGCGCGGTCTTCGGGGAAACGAAATATTCGCGGTCGGGGATTCCCCTCCTGCGGATACTTGGTAACCGTACCCGCTTCAACATACCCAAAACCCAACGCTTCGAGTCCGCCGATGGTCTGTCCTTTTTTGTCAAAGCCGGCGGCTATACCAACGGGAGTTTCAAAGAAAGTGCCGAAAACCGATTGCTCCAGGGACGGATGGCGAACACGGGTAAAAAGACCCGCTATGTTTTTCAAAGGCGAAATGCCAAGCACTCTTAGAAACAAAAGCGCCGCTTCGTGGGCCGTCTCCGGGTCCCTGATTACAAGAAAGACAATCTTGGTCAGGAACCGGTACATTATCGGGAAGCGTTTATTTCACTGACAATGGTTTTTGCTTCTGCAACTGGGTCTTCAGCGTAGATAATGCTTCTGCCGACAACGACGATGAGTCCTAAACCTTGTTTGTTTTGACCGGCGAGCACGGTTTCTTTTATCTCTCCGCCCTGAGATCCGATTCCCGGCATAAGAATGGTCATGTCTTCAACTGCCTGACGAACCATTTTCAACTCTTTAGGTTTTGTCGCTCCGACAACCAACATGCAGTTCCTGCGCGCGTTCCAGAC
>CAZMOI010000051.1:0-415 GCA_964568025.1 uncultured Candidatus Saccharibacteria bacterium | reverse complement strand
AGCAACGCGCATGAAGAGGGGTTCGCCTCCGACATCTGCGTCTTGAAACTCTCCCGCTCCGTCGTTCGAGGTTCTGCAGAGAATTATTGAGGTCTTATCTTCGCGTTCTAGAAACGGAGCAAGCGCTTCGCGTCCCATGTACGGAGAAAGCGTAATCGCGTCAAATCCCATTTCGTCAAAGACAGAGGAAACATACCCACGGTTGGTATTGCCAATATCACCCCGCTTGGCGTCAAAAATCGTAAATATGTCCGGATACTCCGAACGGATATATTCAATGGTCATCTCGAGCTCATGCCATCCCGCCTGCCCGCGAGCTTCGTAAAAAGCGGCGTTTGGTTTGAACGCGGCGGCGTAAGGCGCCGTCAGGTCAATAATCCGTTTATTGAATTCAAATTGCGGATACTCTTTCCCG
>CAZMOI010000050.1:0-4967 GCA_964568025.1 uncultured Candidatus Saccharibacteria bacterium | reverse complement strand
CGGCACGGTTGTTATAAACGTCATCAGTGCAGTTTCCGGGGCGCAGGCTGATTTTACGGCATCGCTTTTAAAGACCGTACGGTCGGTCTTTCCGTACGCGGAAGCGTATACTTTTTCCGGAGACCCTGAGGTGCTTCAAAATTTTATTATCGTTGCTTCGCATAACGAACTTCCCCAAGGGATTACCGCATCACTTGAAGAAGATTACTTGACCTTGACCCAAACGGACGACCGCGGGATTGTTCTTACTGACACCTACGCGCCCGTAGAATACTTGACTCGCTACACCCGCAGAGATATATAATTTTAATACTATGAGTCTTATAGCTCCTGAGCGTGTCGGTGAATTAGCGCAAAAAGCCCTGTCAGGAGCGCGCAAAACCGCCGGAGACGCCAAGCGTGTGTTTCTTAACTGGCGTGACGGTATTGAACTTCGAAACATCGATACAGTCATTACGGAACTTGAAGACGAACTGACCACACGCATCAACAGACGGGGCATTGTTGCGCACCTTAGCGTTGTAGACGTAAACGAAAGACGTATAGCTGACTTGCCTGCTCTTATACAAACTCGAAAAAAGGAATATACGGACGTCTACCGCCGCATTACAGGCAGGGTTGCCGATAAATACGAGCCGATAGTCCAAGCTTTCCTTGCCGAAAACGATCCTGAAATTGACTCTTGACTATAAACCTTAAAGTAGTATAATGTAATCAGTTCGTTCATCTGTTCGCGTTTTGAGGAACTCGAACATATGAACGAAAAACGCGAACAACTACATACGGTTGAATCAGGGGCTTCGCGTTTGCGCCTCCATGAAACTCGAGAAGGACTGCTCCATCGGAGCGAACTTCCCTACTCTTTGGATGACACTGAAACGATAGCGCATGTGCGCTCGACAGACGTCGTAGCATCTGTATCTGCGGAAGCGACGAATCTTGTAGCCACTTCAGATACTAAGGCAATAGATACACCGGAAAAGATGCGGGCATGGAAACGTGCGGGCTATCTTCTTTCGGGAAGTTTGTGGGCTTTGTTTTCGCTTTTCATTTTCGCGCTCGACTGGGGAGTGTTTTTCACCGTCGACGGATTGTTCCTCGACTTCGTGTACGCTACCGCGGGCTACCTCGCCTACAAGCAACTTAAGGCCGCAACCACGGGAACCGCACACGCATGTATGAAATTTACCTGCACGGGCAAGGTTATTAAGGACAACATGGATCTGGCTATAGGGTATGTAAAAAACGTCGCGAAAAAAATCTTCGGTAAAAAAGACAAAGTTTGTACTGACTGCCCGGCTACCGCTTAAAACACTCCTACCGATGCGGACAACCCGTCCAACAACACGGACGGCGCATACCTGAGCCGAGTTTTGAAAGTGCTTTTTCAAGCCTAATGCTTCTAGTCTCTGCTTTCTTGCCCGAGATTACCCAGCAAATCCACTCATTCCTCGCCAACGGCGTTATATCTTCCCAGACCATACGGGCGGACTTAGAAGAGTAGAGCATTTTCCGAAAGTCAGCGGGTAATGTATGCATTGAGGTGATATTTAAGAAACCGGGCGGTTTTTAGAAAACAGATAGATTCCTAGAAGCGGTAAGAGCCACGAAACTAAATCGATACTTCCCTTCCACAAAGGCTGATTATACGTCGTCGGATGTAACCAAAGTTCCTGATACAGAAAGTATCCGACGACACCACCCGAAAGAGCGAGAGCAATTCTCGTGTTGTGTTTCCTTACAAAAAATATAATTACAGCCAAAATGGTTCCGCCAAGTAAATGCAGAAACTCACGCCACAGTAAAAAACCGAAAGTGTAACTGCCGTCCGGATTGTACAGCGCGCCAAAAGTGTACGTAAGGTCAGGAATGTGTTCTATGAATTCCATATAATCTTGAAAGCACTTTAAGCTTACCAAGCCGTGCGGACATTTGTACGAAATTTGTGATATAACAGCTCTTTCGGCCCTATCGTCTAACGGTTAGGACAGGTCCCTCTCAAGGACCAAATCCGGGTTCGATTCCCGGTAGGGTCACCAAGAGAAACAAAAAAACCGCTACTGCGGTTTGTTTTCTTGATAGTGCTATTTAGTGAGTCCCCCTTCTTTCTCTTTCTTCGGCCTGTCGCTTCAAAAACTCCGCATGTTCTCTGTCCTCCGCTTTTTTTCGCTCTACCTCCTCATCTTTGTTTACGCCGATAACTGAAGTAGAGCCTCGGGCCTGATAAAAATCAACGACCCTCCTTCCTCCCCAGACTCTGTCCAGACGAGTTTCTCCCACATACCCATAGTCCTCCTATAAGCCCCTAAGGGCAAACTAGTGTCTGTGTATAAGAGGATAATCAGGCTCTACTGAGCCACTCTTCATCCTGACGCACTAACAGTTTATTTGCATTATCGGGCTCTGCCATGAGCGATTTCACAACACGCTCCATACGCATCGATTGCGAGCCTTTTATAAGAAGCACGTCCCCTTTCTGAAGCACCGGAAGGAGTTTTGTTATTGCGTCGGCTCCGTTGTCACATTCCCAGATTGAGTCCGGTGGCATGCCTGCCAAGCGCGCGCCCTCGGCAATATTTCGTGCGCGCACTCCTACGGTAACCAGAAGGTCGCACGATTGCATTGCAACGGCACCGACGCGCATGTGCTCGGAAACTGAAAACGAACCCAACTCCAGCATGTCTGCAAGAACTGCTATACGTCGCCCGGTACGGGGGATATCGCGAAGTGATGACAACCCCTCTTCGCTTGCCACAGGAGATGAGTTATACGTGTCATCTACAAGAGTTGTTCCGCTACGCCCCGGAATGAGGCGTGCTCTGCCGGGTGGTGCGTCATGTTTCTCAAACACACCCACCGCTTTCTCAAGAGGAACCCCGACGGCAAGTGCGGAAGCGACGCCTGCAAGCACCGCTTGCGCGTGAGTACGTCCTGCGACACCGGGAAGGTTTACTCGTGCTTTTTCTCCCGCATAGTGTATTTCAAACGCTATCCCTACCGGCACCTTATTGCGTGACGTAACCATGTACCGCATACCGCGCACATCGGCACCTGCGGAAAAACCGTACGCGAGCTTTCGCACATTCTCAGACGGGACTACGGACGAAGCATGCGGATCATCAGCGTTCACTACCGCACATCCGCCCGCTTCTATCCAGGAAACAGGAGCCAACTCTTCCGCAACTACTTCTTCGGGAGACTTGTAGAACTCAACGTGAACGGGCACGTCAGGAAACCGGGTCGCCAAAACTACATACGGACGAATCCATGAAAGTGACTTCGTAATGTCTCCCGGGCGGTCTGCTCCAACCTCAACGACAAGCCACGCCGGGTACGGTGCGTTAAGCATAATGAGCGATAAACCCTCGAAAAGATTTTTTACCCATATAAACGGATTAGACCACCCGTTTGGCACACCAAGAACGGTAAGCGGAACACCCACGTCACTGTTAAAACTTTTCTCGCTTCTCCGTACGAAAAATGCGGACGAGAGCGCGGTGAACGCAGCATCTTTAGACGACGTCTTCCCCACCGACCCGGTAACCATCAGAATTTTTGGTTTGTATTTCTTGAGCACCACCTTAGCCTCCCAGGTAAGGACCGCGACTACCATTCTTCTTAAAAACTCCTTCAGTTCAGATGCGGTGTTCATAGTGCAGTGGTACCTGCCCTGTCAGGCGGGAGGCTGTAGTAATTGATGACGAATCGGACGAGGTCCATAAACGGGTCAGTCCACGTCTCTGAAGCATACCGCGCGCCTTTCGGTTCGGATGCAAAGAGGAAGATGATGAATTTAGGCTCATAGGCGGGGAAATACCCAAAAAACGAGTGTAGGTATCTGTCGTCGTAATACCCTCCCGTCGGAGCGGCAATCTGCGCCGTTCCGGTCTTTGCAGCTATCGAGTATTCGTCTATTTTAACCGTGCCTCCTTTTAGGGACGTATCCACGACCTCTACCAACATGCGAGTGGTTGCCTCCGCGGCTTCAGGCGATATTGCAACCCTCTCCGGTGACCAACCTATTGTTTTTTGTATACCTCCGCCGTAACGCAATTCGACTCCAACATGGGGACCCGGAACGACACCATGATTCGCAAGCGTTCCGAGTGCTCGTGTCATTGCAATCGGTGTCAGCGCCACCCCTTGTCCGAACGATGCCGTTACATATTCAATAGTGCGGGGGCTTTTAAGGTTTTCTGCGAGCGGTGACTCTTCACTCGGAAGATCAACGCCCGTTTCTTCCATAATTCCGAATTTTTGGAAATAGTCGCGGAACCTTCCGGTGCCAAGCTTGGACACAACATGCGCAACGCCAGTGTTCAAAGACTGATTTAACACTTCCTGCATCGAAACAACTCCGCGCGCTTTTAGGTCGTAGTTTGATATGCGTCGCTCATCAAACACAGCAAACCCTTTATCGTTGTATGTCGAGGACGGAGTAATGACTCCGGCGTCAATTCCCGCCGCAATTGTAAGGGGTTTCATAGTGGAGCCGAATTCGTACACACGCTCGACTAAAGGATTCGCCAAATACTGCGGTGCTTCTTTGTCACTGTTCAAATCGAATACGGGGCGCGCGGCGAGAGCCAGTATTGCACCCGTTTTCGGGTCCATAATAATTCCGCCGGAGAGTGCCGGGTTCCAATCTTCTCCGTACTGTTTCAACACGTTTTCAAGATGTTGTTGAAGTGACGGTTCAATCGAGGTTACCAAGTCCGCTCCCTGGCGCGTCTCACCGGCAAGCTCCGTTCGAATATTGGTAAACAAATCTGCAAAAAAGTTCACGTATAACCCGCCTGCTGTTTTTGTCAGCGCTTCGTCATAAAACCGCTCCAGCCCGTACTGCCCTTTGAGCATTGTCCCGCCTTCGCCGTATCCCAAAAACCCCACCGTGTGAGCGGCAAGTGTTTCGCCCGGATAGTACCGCCAGGTTTCCCGTAACACTTGTACACCTTTAAGTTTTTGCG
>CAZMOI010000049.1:2484-5024 GCA_964568025.1 uncultured Candidatus Saccharibacteria bacterium | reverse complement strand
GTTTACCAAAAACACAGCTCCCTGCGAACTCGCAAGAGGATGTATAGGGGGTGACACCTGACCAATGCCAGAAGGTCAACTATGGTTGGTGCAATGTAGCAATATGTTGTGCTGGACTATATAAGCCCTGGTCAATGTCGGCGATAACTATAATCGTCCTAAGGTTTCCGTCTTAAGCAATTGAGACGGAAAGGATTGGGACGATTGATAGCGGTAAGCAGAAGCAAAATACACTAAGTTACCTTACATGCAGCAATGCATGCGTAATCCAATCATGGCCAACAAGAGACCAAATGCCATGCGCCAATTTTCAAAAGAAAATTGGATGAAGATAGAGTCCTTCGTACGTACGAAAAGGAATCGAAGAGCGTAATTCCTTGTCTGGTAAGTTCAGACGTGCACGAATGGTGTAACGACTGGGGAACTGTCTCGAGGACTTGCTCGGTGAAAATACAATGGGGGTGAAGATGCCGGTTACTCATAGTTAGACGAAAAGACCCCAGAAGCTTTACTGTAGCTTCGTATTGGGATTGTGATTCATCTGCGTAGAATAGGTGGGAGGATTTGAAGCATGGACTCTGGTTCATGTGGATCCGACAGTGCAATACCACCCTTATGCGTTGCAATTTCTAACCTGCTGAAAACACAGCGGAGACAGTGCGTGGCAGGCAGTTTAAGTGGGGCGCTTTCCTCCTAAAAAGTAACGGAGGAGCCTACAAAGGTCAGCTAGGCGCGAATGGAAACCGTGCCGGTCGTGTAATGGCACAAGCTGGCTTAACTGCGAGACGTGAATGTCGAGCAGACACGAAAGTGGAGCATAGTGAACCGCTGGTCCGCATTAGATGCGGCCAAAGATTATCTGATAAAAGTTACTCTGGGGATAACAGGCTAGTACCGCCTAAGCGTCCATAGCGACGGCGGTGTTCGGCACCTCGATGTCGGCTCACCACATCCCGGAGCTGGAGAAGGTTCCAAGGGTATGGCTGTTCGCCATTTAAAGTGGTACGCGAGCTGGGTTCAGACCGTACAGAAGTTCTCCTGGACTTCTGTACAGTCTGAATCCGCAACGAGGGTAAGTTATCAGAACAAATATCAGGTTTTTTCGTCCAATAAAAAAGAGTAGAGAAGACAATCCAATCACGGCGGCGCATCCTATATAAGGATGCGGGAAGTCGATTGATATCGGGAGAATCCTTTACGAACGTAAAGGACAATACCGAGGGAAGAGGGGCACGGCGGCCGAGAGTACTCGGCATAAGTGTTCCCTTACCCCGAGAGACTGAACATCGGCTCCTCGAAAGGGGAAAGCTACAGTCCGATCCTTCCGGTAACGGAAGAAAACAAAATGCGTGAGACAGGTTGGTCTCCTATCTACTATGAGCGTTGATACTTGAAGAGAGTCGTCCCTAGTACGAGAGGACCGGGATGAACTGACCTCTGGTCTGCCTGTTGTTCCGCCAGGAGCATTGCAGGGTAGCTATGTCAGGACGGGATAACCGCTGAAAGCATCTAAGCGGGAAGCCTCCTCTAAGATTAGGTATCGTTTGAGGCCCGTGAGAGATTATCACGTTGATAGGCCCAAGGTGTACGCACAGTAATGTGTTGAGCCGAAGGGTACTAATTCGCCAATATCTGCGGGGAAGCATGAAAATCTATAACGAAGTTTGTGCTCGATGTTTTCTTTATGACGAATCAAGAATCGATATTGAGTTTTTTGTTCTGGTGGTTTGTCGGTGGGGTCACACCCGTTCTCATTCCGAACACGGAAGTTAAGCCCACTAGAGCCGATGGTACTCGTAAGGGGAGAGTAGGTCATCGCCAGAACAAAGCACTCAATATAAAAAGAGCGGAACGAAAAGTTCCGCTCTTTTTAATTGTGTTCTGTCGGCGATACCTCCTCCCGAAACGGGAGAGTATGAATTCCGGAGGACCGTAATTCATATCGTCATCGCTCGCTCGGCAATTGGTACGCAAGCGTCCCATTGCGCTCTCTCGCTCGACGCTAGGCATCCGCCAGAACAAAGTTATAAGTATTTGACTGATACCTTTTTAGTAAGTACGCTTCTTTCATGTCAAAAGAAAATGCGTATATTGGGGAATTAAATAGGGCGCTTACTCGTGCACGGGGCGAGCTTACACACTATCAGGCTGCAGAAACGAATGCGTCTGATCCGGCTGTAATAAAATGGTATCGAATAGAGGCGGGAAGTACCCTGATGCAAATAACTAGATTAGAAATGAGTCTCGAGGACTATACCGCAAGTTTGACTCAGTAAGCTAAACCGCCAGTGGCGGTTTTTTGATATCATGCGCGTATGCCATGGGCGCAGGAAAGACAGTCGGTAATCGCACTCGGAGTTATCGGAGTGTTTGTTCTGATAGGGGGCGTGGTTGGTTTTTTCTTTTTCTACGAAGAGCCGTCGTGTGAGGACGGCAAACAAAATCAGGGGGAAATAGGCGTTGACTGCGGTGGTGTGTGCTCGCGCTTATGCGAAGCGCCTCGCGTCTCCTCCCTCTGGACCCGAGCAGTCAAAGTAGCC
>CAZMOI010000049.1:1228-2474 GCA_964568025.1 uncultured Candidatus Saccharibacteria bacterium | reverse complement strand
TATCACGCGGTAGCGATGATACAGAATCCCGTAACGGATGCGGGAGCGGAAAGGTTGCCGTATACGTTCTCACTCTACGATGCGTCGAACATTCTTATTGCGGAACGCACCGGCTCGACAACGCTCGAGCCGGGAGAGGTAACTCCGCTTTTTGAACCGAATATCGTAACCGGGGAGCGTACGCCTGCGCGAACCTTTGTCTCCTTTGGTTTGGGGGAATGGCAATATATGGATCGTGCTGATAATCCAATCATTGTCAGCTCTTCAGTATTTGATGAGGAAACGCTGACGCTGTCCGCCGAAGTACAAAATTCCTCTCTTAACTCGATTCCGCGTGCCGTCTTGACCGCAGTTCTCTATGGTCCGAACGATATCGCCATCGGCGCTTCGCAGACCGTTGTTTCGCCAATACCGGGAAGGGGGAGTGCGCAAGCGGTATTTACCTGGCAGGAACTTTCCGACACTGTCGTACGCTCGGTTATCACGGTTCGACTTCGCTAACACTCGGACTACAATAGAGCGAATGGGCGCTTTTAAAAAAACAGACTGGGTACTGTTGGGGAGTGCCGCTTTGATATCGCTCGGCGGGCTTTCGTCCATGTACGCCTTCGGCGTAGGAACATCGTTTGCGGAGAAACAGGTTATTTGGCTCTTTCTCGGCGTTCTGGTGTTTTTTATCTTTAGTTTTATAGACTTTCGTTTCCTTCGCGAAACTGCGGTCGTAGTGGGTATTTACAGTACCGCACTCGCCATGCTCGCGCTTCTCTTCGCGGTAGGTATTGCGATTCACGGAGCGCAAAGCTGGTTTGACCTAGGGCTCTTTACCGTTGAACCTGTTGACCCTGCGAAGCTTGCGCTTATTGTCGTTTTGGCAAAATATTTCTCCCGTCGTCACATCGAAATAGCCCGCGTTAGGCACTTGCTGGTTTCAGGCGCGTACGCGTTTGCCCTCTTCATTTTGGTGTTCTTGCAACCTGACTTTGGTTCGGCCGTCATTCTCGCGGGAGTATGGATGGGCATGGTTTTGATTGCAGGAATTCCACTTCGTCACCTGGCGGTGTTGCTTGCAACCGGTATCGCCGCGTTTTCGTTTCTATGGTTTTTCGTCTTTGAGCCGTACCAGCAGGCGCGGATTATGACGTTTATCAATCCGACGGCGGACGCCTCGGGTGCGGGCTATAACGCATTGCAGTCAACGGTTGCGGTCGGTTCGGGAGGATTGTTGGGAAAGGGGATTGGCTACGGC
>CAZMOI010000049.1:0-1218 GCA_964568025.1 uncultured Candidatus Saccharibacteria bacterium | reverse complement strand
TCACCCTGGGGGTTGCAGTGCTGTTTGGCATTCACATCACCATTCATATAGGTATGAACATCGGGCTCTTGCCAGTTACCGGCATCACGCTACCGTTCATGAGCTATGGCGGTTCGCACATGCTTACGGGCTATGCACTTCTCGGTATCGTGAACTCAATGCGCAAGTACGGTCGTACGGTCCACTCGGACGAAGAGCATGAAATGGTTGGTGTTATCGGGAAACGTAAAAACCTGTTGTAGTCTTAAGCATTTTCTCAAGAGATGTATTTCTTTCGCCGAACTCTCTAAGTCCCTTACCGAGAAATTCCCGTTCCGTTTTGTTTTCAATAAGCCGCTTAATTAAACTAGCAATACCTTTCGCATCTTCTTTCTCTGCGAGTAGCCCGGTTTTTCCATGAGAGACAACCTCCGGGATTCCGCCTACGTTTGTTGCGATTACAGGCACTCCAGCGAGTGCGGTCTCTAAAATGACGTACCCGAACGCTTCAGTGCGGGAGGGAAGAAGAAAAATGTCGAAGGCGGCAACTAATAGAGCGGCATCTTCTCTAAACCCGACAAGATGTATGCCTCGTGTCCCCGACGCCTTCGTTTTTAGGGTGTCAGCTTCTTCTCCACTACCGATAATGATCCACTCTGCATTCGGTATATCGTGAGAAATTAATTTCCACGCATCAATGCCTACGTCTATTCCTTTGTTTTTATGAAGTTCGGCTATCGTGCCGACCCAGATCGCCTTGGTATCAAGGCCCCCATCTATCTTCCTTAACACCTCTCGCGCTTGTTCACGCGGTAAGTAAGGGAGTCGCTCTCTGCCAAGTAGAACCACACGGAGTTTGTTTTTTCCAAAAGGGAGCCAAGACATATCTTTTTTCACAGCTTCCGAAACACATATCGTTATGTCTGAAAGATAAACAGTCATGCCACTAACAATACGAATGAGTAGCTGTTGCCACCACACCCTTTTTTCATTGAAGGCCCATCCATGAGCTGTAAAAATAATTTTAGGCACTCCTGCAATTCGTGCCGCCACTGCCCCCAGCCCGCCCATTTTTGAACTGTTGAGATGTACTACCTCCGGCTTCTCTTTATTAAAAAGCTGAATTAGTTCCCAAAAGGTCCCCAGGTCTTTAAATAGGAAGAAGTCGCGTTCCAGTGACTTTAAGGAAACCACAGGTATACCTTTTCGAGTACATACTCTTTGGAGCCAGCCATCCGT
>CAZMOI010000048.1:0-5597 GCA_964568025.1 uncultured Candidatus Saccharibacteria bacterium | reverse complement strand
CTTCCAGCCTCTGGAACCCGAAGACACGGCGCTCATACAAGGCTTCGCTCCGGAAACAGTCGTGGAGGCCGAGGCGTTTTGCGGCGCCTTTACGGGAATGGCACGCGCGGCGTGCTACAGGGAATCATGGCCGTTGCAACGGGATACGCTTTTCTCCGCATCGGGTTTGAATCGTTTTTGCGCCTTGGTACCGGGAGCGGAGGCGGTAAAGCGCTGTTACGATTCGCTTTTTTATGTGCTCATCCCGCAGTTAGGTTTTACGCAGAGCAGTATCGTTCCGTTTTGCGACGGGTTTGATGCGAAGCGCCAGGCGCAATGTTATGCCAAAGCCGCGTCGAGGCTTATCGAAACGGACGCTACGCTTGTGCCGGACGCGCTCGGCCTTTGCGTCGTTGCGGAAGAGAAGGGTGCGGGGAAGCGCTGTTACAACGAGCTTCTTTTCTACTCTTCGGTTATTTTCAGGGAAGGTAGCGAGCCGTTCAAATCTCTCTGTGCCGGGTTGCCTGAGCCGTGGAAGGGCGCGTGTTTTGCCGGTGATGCGGATATCGTCGATCTCGCATCGTATGACCTCTGACTGAGCGTGAATCAAGGCACGGCCTTGTCAAAAGCGTCCATCGCTTCAAGAAGGTGTGCGGGCGGCGTTAGCACATTCGTAAGGTTGTTCTTCTCTTCAGGGTCCTTCGAAAGGTCGTACCAGTGCAGGCCTTCATTCTGCGGTGGGTACTTTTGCATAAAAAACTTATGATTCCCGCTCCGTACTCCGAATGACGCAGGTTCGATTATGGCGTGCATGCTCCCCGATGCTTTTGCCGCTTCGAGCGAAGCAAAGAAGGGGCTTTGACCCGGTACCCACGCGAGGAAGAACGGCCTGCCGTTGACTAACGGTATCGTGCGCTCGCGCAGCGCACCTCCACGGATGAGAGGCAGGAGACTTGTTCCCGTAAACCGCTCGGGGATCGCTGCGCCCTGAAGGTCAAGGACCGTGGGTGCGATGTCAAGAAGCGAAACGGGTTCCGTGACCCGTCGCGGCCCTGCGCCGGGGATGCGCATCATCAAAGGGATGTGAAGTTCCTCTTCGAAAAGGGAATTCGCATGGAAGAGGAATCCGCGCTCGTTGAACGCTTCTCCGTGGTCAGACGAAAGGATGACCACCGTATTTTTAAGCGTTTCTTCGGGTATGCCGTACAAAAACGAAGCGATGTCTTTATCCGTTTGCGCTAACTGCTGGTCGTAGCGAAGCTCGTACCGTGCTACCCGGTGCGGGTCGGGAGTGCGTTCGGTATATTCCGCAAGCAAATCCTGCATCGAGACGGCGGGATATTCGTTTGTTTCTTCGTAGTAGGCGTTAAACGGTTCTGACGGCTTATACGGGTCGTGCGGTTGGAACGTATGTACGAGGAAGAAAAACGGCTCCCCCGCATCGTTCAACGCTTTTACTTTTTCTCCTGCTCTCGCAAATGGCGAACCGTAGTTCGTGCCTTCCGCCTCTCCCGGCGCGTAGACCCGCGTGATGCCATCGAAAATGAAGTTATCAAACCCTGGTCCGATTGCCTGTATTCGTACGCCACTTTCGCGAAGCGTTCGGATCATGTTCGGCCGCGTACCGTCGAGATCTGCATACGTCACGCGGGAGGCGATGTCGGAAAAATACAGGCTCGTAAATGACGGCAACGTCCAGGGCGAGTTTGCGCTCGCGTTATCGAATACCACTCCTTTTTTGAAAAACGCCGCTGTTTCAGGCATCGTTTCCCGCTCGTAACCGTATGCGTCCATGTGTTTGGCTGAAAGCGTATCTGCCATGATGAGAATGACGTTGCATCAGCGTGCGCACGGAATTGGCGCGATCAAGGAAAGTAGAAGGAGAAGGAAGAGCCCGATGCCTATCCAGATTCCGCTTCGGACATACCAATGCTGCATGCCGATATTATACTAGGCGACGGATAGTGATAGCATAGTCCTATGAAAAATATCCTACCGATCCTGGTCTTTCTTCTGATACTCCTCATAGCGCTTGCCGTGCTTTTTTTCATGCCTCGGCAGGATACGCTGTCGAAGCCCGAACTGCCTGAAGGAACTCATCGCATCGTCTTGGCGGAAAACGGTTTCGTTCCGGATACGCTTGTCATCAAGAAAGGGGAAACGGTCGTGTTTTCCACCGATCAGGACGGGCTTTTCTGGCCTGCGTCGAATCTACATCCGTCGCACCTCGAGTACGAAGACTTTGATCCGAAGATGCCGATCAAAGCCGGCTCCGAATGGAGCTTTGCGTTTGAACAGACAGGGGTGTGGGAATACCATGACCACCTGGCTCCGTACTTCACCGGAGTCATAACCGTAACCGAATGAAAAAGTTTTTCGCAATCGTATTACTTTTCCCGCTTGTCGCCTTTGCTCACGGCGAGGGAGCAAGTTTTGAAGCGGTAGTTGAAGGTCATATTATCGATATCGGATACTCGGAACCGTCGCCTGTTGCAGGCGACGTCGTCAGTTTCGACTTTAAGTTGTATCCGGAAGGCGCAGGCTCCGGAGCGGAAACGCCATTTACGGATGTGTGGGTACGGATTGAATCGCAAAGCGGATTGTTGCTTGCGTCCGGTATTCACAACGCAGAATTCGGAGGTACGCGCCTTACGCTTATGTTTCCTTTTGCAGGTACCTACACGGTGTCCGCGCGATATGAACATAACGGCGAGCCGGTGGTTGCAACTGAATTCGAGTTTGGTGTAGGCCCAGCCTCTGACGATGCAGGTATTTTTTCTTCGGCATATACAATGCCGTTCGGGGTAGGGCTTATTGTCGGACTCGTGTTGTTTCTTCTTTGGAGCTTGTTTCGAGAGCGTCTTAGTCGGTAAGTCGTTTCCAATCCGTGAACCCTTCAATCGGCGCATAGTCGTCGGTAAGGATGATGCCTCGTGATGCGGGTTCAACTTTCTTGATGTGCAGGTTATCGCTCTTGAATGAGTCGGGGAAATCCGCGGACTTCGACATCACCATGACCATGTTCTGGATATCCTCGGGCCGTTCGGTGAATTCATAGAGCGCAACGTACGGAAATACGCTCCGTGCTGTTTTGACATACGAGGCGGTCAGGTAGGAGGTCTGGCTTCCGTAAGTGCCGATAACGTTCACCACGACGATGCCTTTTTCGGCAAGCGAGCGGTGCATCCCCTCGAACATCTCTTTCGAGGCAAGGTGGAATGACGGTTTACCGGAAGAGCCCCACGCGTCGAGGAGGATAAGGTCATACGGTTGATGCTCGCGGTTTACGAACATGCGCGCGTCTTCATAGTGGATCGTGAGCGTCGGGAATGCCGATTCGTCGAAGTCAAAATACTTCCGAGCGACGTCCGTCATGCCCGGGTCTATTTCAACCGAATCTGCTTTCGCCTCGGGATACACGCGCAGGAAATAACGAGGGAACGATTCGATGCAGCCGCCCAAGAAAAGCGCCCGACTGGGACCCTCGGGGAACATTTCACTGATGAATGCCGCTTGAGCTTCGTGGTATGAAAAGACGAGTTCTTTTTCCTGTACGGTGCCGTCCGGCTCAATGAACATGCCGCACTGCCACCCGTACGGGCTGTTCGAGACGACGACCGCCCTGCCATGTTCAGAAATCTTGCCGACGAAGATGCGGTTGTAGGGGGTCGTGATATCGGCAATCAGCGTGTCTGTACGCGTGGGCATTCCATTTAAAAAAAATGCGAACGTAATCACGATAAGGAAGACAGGAAAAAACTTCTTGATGGCATCAAGCGAGAGCGTGCACGCGCCAAGAAGAAGGAAAGTAGCAACCACAAGCAATATCGTGCCCCCGTCGAAATGGGGTATGAGCCACAACCCAGTGCCTATAGCGCCTACGATCGAACCCACGGTTCCCACGGCATTTAATTCACCCACGACTTTTGCAGAATCTTCAATTCGTTTCAAAAGATTCTTCACAATCATAGGCGAGAGCGCTGCAAGGAGAATTACGGTTGGAAGGAAAAGTAGCGTGCTTACGATAAGTGCGCTTATCGTTACCCGCATTTCCATTCCTGCGATCCAGGTCGGAATAAGATCACGTAGACTCCAGGCAAGGAGCGCCGCACATCCTGCCGCAAAAAGTGTCACGGCTGTCCGTTTTTTCGAAGAATCCTTATCGGCAAATCGCCCGCCGAAGTGATATCCCACTGCCATACCGCCAAGAACAACCGCAATCAATCCGGCCCACACCCCAACAGAAGTGCCCAAATAGGGTGCAAGTAGCCGCCCTCCAGCTATTTCAAAAACCAAAATTGTGGCGTTTGTGAAAAAGGACAGTGCGTAGAGCCCCGTTTTTCCCATACGGGACAGTGTATCGTAGAGGTTTCGTTACCAAGGCGCGGCTGATAGCCAGGAAGCAAGGAAAACATCGGCAATAGAAACGGATGCAATTATGCCGTTTCCTATCCCCGTCGGGTTCAGTGTGCTGTGGAACGGTCCACTCGTGTCGCCCCACCAGTTTCCATCTAAATATAATTTTCCAGGGAACGGACCTGCAGAGTCGTCGCGGTATACACCGTACGATGCATTGTTTGTAAATGAGGAGTTTGAGATTGTAAGTTCGTTCGTGCCGACGAGGTAGAGATACAGTCCCGTATGCGCGCTTTCTGATACGTTTAACGTTTGAAGTGCATAGGGTATTCCCGGCGATCCGGAAAATCTCATGTAGGTAATTGCAAGTGCAGGAGATACGCCTCGATATGTGGCTCCGCCTCCGTATCGTATTTTTGTATATGCGAGCGATAAGTTGCTGTTCCAAGAGCCTTCACCAAACGACATATAGCCCCAGTCTCCGGCGGACGGTGAAGTTGCCGTGTCATCGCAATTCGTATCGCCTCCGGCGGAGTCGTCTTTGATTGACGTAAAGATTACCGGTGAAGATGCAGTGCCAGCAACGTTTACTGCCACGTCAGCGTGTATTGAAAGTGTCGCTCCAGGTTTAAATTTAACAATTGTTCCCGGTGCAATAGACAACGATCCGTTTCTTACAGACACAGCTCCGTCGATGACGTACGGGCTATTATCTGGTGTCCACGATTCGTTGATTGTTTGGCCAAGCGTTGCCGCCGACGGTTCTACGCACGGTAGATCAATAGTAAAAGAACGGGTAACCGAAGTTGTTGCCAAAAATGGTATTTCAAAAGCGGATACAGTTAAAGATACGTTGCCTTCGGAAAGTGTGAGGTTAGTCGTCCATGTCCCGGCGCTATCTGACACAAGGGGAGTTGTCGTTACGCCGTCATTTATTTCTACGAAGGTATCTTTCGGTGCCGTACCTGAAACAGTAACGGTTGTTGTGGCGATTGTCTCGCTTTCGCTCGGTGTAGATATAGAGACCTCACTTATTGGAGTGGGCACAACGACTATAGGCGCCGATTGTGCTGTCGGTTCTTGCGCAGGAGGACTTCCTCCACCTCCACCGCCAACCAAAGGACCATTTGGTGTTACTGGTGCGAACGAAGACGGTATTTGAATAAACTCTCCTAAAACCGCTCCGGAAACTTTCTCTTTCTTAGGTTCTTCTGTAATAAGTACCCCCTCCTCAGGCTTTCCCATATATGGGAAAGCCTGAG
>CAZMOI010000047.1:5295-5627 GCA_964568025.1 uncultured Candidatus Saccharibacteria bacterium | reverse complement strand
TCCCTCCTACGGGGCAGTTTCTATTTTCTTTGGCCAGGGGAACGGTTCTTGTCCTTCTTCCAGTTCAAGTTTTCCTTCCGCCTGGAGACCTTTAACCCTGCCGTCCAGGTATTCCTTCCAGACAACAAATTTTCCGTCCTCCACCTTTCCTATAATCGCGTCTGAAACCACTTCACGTTTCCCCGTCTCTTTTTTTGTTGTCGCAAATTGCCATTCAACCGCAACGGTGTCTCCTTCAACAACTACTGTGTGAATGTACACTTCGGTGTCGACATAGTTATCGCGGAAGTAGCGTAAATCCTCTAGGGTTTCTTGCTTATTTAAACGTCTGC
>CAZMOI010000047.1:0-5285 GCA_964568025.1 uncultured Candidatus Saccharibacteria bacterium | reverse complement strand
GAGGAGCTTTTCTAGAAGAGCTTCATCGCCTGTCTTCCAGGCTTCTGCATGCTCTTCTACCATCACTCGGATCTTCTGTGCATGCGCTTTTTCTGTCTCGTTTGCAATTACGAGTGCGAGCGAAGAAACGATGAAGAGGGCAATGCCGAGCCCCATCAAAATTTTAGCGGTGTTTAAGTTTTTCATAGATAGTATGAGCAGTATACCCTCCGATAGTTTTTATGACTTTCTCCCTGGTAGGGCAGAGGAACATTAATACGTGCCGCAATGCATATTTGACAGAAGTTATAGCAGTGGTATTTTAAAATCCTTGGTTTTCTAAGGTCATTCCTATGAACAGACTGGAGCGCTTACATGAAAGGATTATGAGCTTTTTTGCCCCGCGGTCCCTTAAAAGTCTTGTAGAGGCTGCTGAAAGTGCAAAAGAGTTGGCTGACCTTCCCGAAGAAGACATTCCTCCACAGTTTCGAAACGGTGGGTGGTTCTCAATGCAGGATGTGTACGCACATCGGGCAGACCGCGCACGGGATATTACCCCTAGATCAGTACCAATTACTGATGTTCCAAAGCTCCCGAATACAGGCGAGTAAACTTTTCTGTAGAAGGGAAGGTAATTTACTTTTCTATATCGCAAGTAATCTTTTGCCTGGTTTTAATCATGACTGCCATCGAAAGAATAAATATAATCAGGCCCAAAGTTTGCGCATCAAGATTCTCAGCATTCCATCCGTAGATAATTAGAGCGATTCCCAACGCCCCGCCTAGTATAGAAGGTATGAGTTTTCGGAAACCTGACGTGATGCGCATAAATGCATTAAATCATTAACTGCTCCACCTGCTGAACGAAGTGTGAACTCATTTAACTGAAGAAGCGGGAACCTTCTCAGGTGTTTTCTGAAGAAGGCGCTCCATTGCCGCTAGCTCCTTTTCATATCCCATCGTGTGCTCCTCGTTCGCTACGCCTAGTAAGCCAACAAATGTTGCAGAGCCCACATGGAGTGCTGCATCCACCATTGCTTCACTCGCCCCAACGCTCACCGAAACCATTCCGTCATCAGTCATCCCTTCAACGTAGTTGTTCACGCTCAACGCATTGAGATGCACAAAACCTGAAAAGTATCGGTATGAAGTCTTGTAAGATTCCTCCAGTCCCACATCACGACTTGTTTCTGCGAGGTTCTTTTTATTCCAACTCTTGTGAACTTTGCCATCAGATCTCAAAAATCGACTTTTCATTTGATCCCACTCTTGCTCAAGGGATTGCACTTTTGCTTCAATAACTCTCCGATCGAAACTCGCATTGCTTTCCAAGAGACCCCTACCTGATTGAAGCTGAAGGTAGGTTCCATAATCAATAAAATCCCTTACCGTTTCCTTGTGAAGAAACATGTACTGTACGTATGCAAAGTCCTCAAAAATACATCGAATGAGGGGTATCGCGTCCTTCGCAAGCCCTTGTGAGGCCAAAACCCTTATAGACTGGAGTCTGTGAATATTTTGGGCTAGGACGAAAATAATGACTTTACTGAAATGATTCGCATGATCCCAGGTCATACCTCTGTTCCGATCTGACATCATTTCTCTGCCCAACGCTAAGGTTTTATCGCATGCTCTAAAGCCTTTTCTGTACTTCAAGCGAATAAAAAGTCGAAGATAGATGTCCAACAAAAAACGTTTCATTTTATTAATCGGAAGAAATATACTCTCACAGTCCTGACTTGCTCCGCGGGTAGGACTCGAACCTACAACCAACTCCTTACACTTATTCCCAGAGTTTCCTAAGGGCGTGGACTATATCATGACCGGTTCTCGGTCTTTCGGTATCTAGTCTCTACGGCGCTCGGAAAATTAACATATATAATTTTCCGTTCCCTCGGTGTTAGCGTAGCCGAAGCCTTAGCGTTCACCGATATCCCGAAATTTTCTATACGGATTCCTCCATATAGCTGCCTATGCTGACAGGGAGCTGCTCTACCATTGAGCTACCGCGGAATGTGCTCGGGCGTACGCCCGTACTATTCTGCGGTGCTCAAGAATTGAGCTACTACGGCGAGCGAGGAGCGACGTGAAAGCTTGCTTTCAGATCGTCCGAGCGAAGCCGGAGGAAGGCTGACGTACGACAGCCTTACCGCGGAATATGGTGGTTAGTGTAGCAAATCAGCCGTTTCTGCCAAGCTCGCCATCACGGTGCTATCATCTTGGAGCATGACAAAAAAAGACACCTCATGGGGGGCGGCAGCGGATTGGTACAACTCGTACATGGAAGGGGAAGAAGATTCGTATCAACGGAAAGTCATACTACCGAACCTTCTAAGGCTACTTGGCGACAAGAAGGGGATTAAAGTCATAGACATTGCCTGCGGACAGGGCTTTTTCACGCGCGCATTTTACGAAGCGGGAATGGATGTTTCAGGGACTGACATATCAAAAGAGTTGATTGCTAAGGCGAAGCAACTTTCTCCTAAAACTATTCCATTTCAGGTGGCGCCCGCACACAAAATGGGATTTGCAAAAAGCGGTTCGTTTGACGCGGGAACAATAGTTCTGGCGATTCAAAATATTGAAAATATGGGAGCGGTGTTTGAAGAGGCGCGTCGCGTTCTGGTGCCCGGAGGAAAACTGATACTCGTCATGATGCATCCCGCGTTTCGAATCCCTCGTGTGTCGCATTGGGGTTGGGATGCGGAAACCGGCACTCAGTATCGTCGTGTCGACCGTTACCTTTCGCAGAGCCGAACGGAATTGTTAGTTCATCCCGGAAAAAAGAACAGCCCCACTACCGTGTCATACCACCGTTCGCTTCAGGATTTTTCAAAAGCGCTTGCGAAGGCGGGTTTTGCGATTACAAAAATAGAAGAATGGATTTCGCACAGAGAAAGCGAGAAAGGCCCGCGTCAGAAAGCGGAAAACGTCGCCCGGAAGGAGATTCCTCTTTTTATGATGATTGAAGCCGTGACCCGCGCGTCGGCAAAGTAAGCGTATGGAAGCGTTCTACGAATTTCTGTTTGCAAACGTCGCGTCTACCTCAACTTTTGCCGTACTTGTCGTCTTGGTGTCTGCGCTTCTTATTTTCAAAAAACGTACACGAGAGGGAATAGCGTTTGCGCTTGGTGCCGCAGGTATGGGACTTACCGTCTGGGTATTAAAAACCTGGCTTCAGGTTCCGCGCCCGGAAGGTGCGCTTCTAGAAACCGACACGTACGCGTTTCCGTCGGGTCATGCGACCGCGTCGATGTTTCTTGCAACTATCGCCCTCCTCTATATATTCCGTCTCAAAAATCCGTTCCAACGATACGGACTGGCTGTTGCGGTAGCGGGGCTCGCTTTGTCTATCGGCGCATCACGCGTTGTGTATGTCGTACACACCCCGCTTCAGGTTATTGCGGGGTTTGCCATAGGCATGGCGTGGGGGCTCGTTTCCTACGCGCTGATGCGGGGCGTAACAGAAAGAACCGTTATCGCCTAAGGTGCGTTAAAATACTCTGATGCCACGAAATGCGTATAAGAAACCCGTTTTCCGCATTTCGCGCGAGGCTCTCGTAACGATTTTCATCGTCCTCGCTCTTGTTTTGGTACTTCTTTCGTTGCCGTTGATTGCGCTTTTGAAGCAGGAGTATCAACCGCCCGAACTGGGGAACCGTCCGTTTCCGGTGTCAGTGAACCCTCATCAGAAAACCATCACGGAAGACCCTGCGCTCGAGGCGATGCTTTCGGGTGCCGAGTTTACTGGAGCGGTTGCGCATGCGGGCGACGTGCTTGATACGATTGTGGCAAAGCTTTCCGAACTTCCTATCTATAGCGTTCTTGCTTCCGCAGGCACACCGAACTTTGTCATCGTCGATCCCGGATATCGCAGGGAAGAAGTGGTGCGAGCGTTTGATACCGCCCTTCAGTGGGAAGCAGAGGAAGAGAAACTTTTTCTTTCCACGCGCGAAGATTTACACCCGGGACTGCCGGAGGGAACTTTTTCTCCCGGTGTCTATGTAATTCCCCAAGGGGCAACACAGGAAGAGGTGCACGAAATTGTTGAGAGTCGTTTTGATCGCCAGATACTGTCCCGCTACTCAACCACCACCGCTTCGCTTGTGCCCCTGGACACCGCGCTTACGCTCGCCTCTATCATTCAGCGAGAAACGGGCGACAGGGAAGAGATGCGCGTTATATCGGGCATTCTGTGGAATCGAATTTTTGACGGAATGCGCCTCCAGGTAGATGCGACGTTACAGTATGCAAAGGCAAACGCCCGCACGGGGAACGTCAAAAACTGGTGGCCTATCGTGTATCCGCGGGACAAGTTTATAGAGTCGCCCTACAACACTTACCAGAACAAAGGTTTACCGCCCGCCCCCATAGCGAATCCCTCCGTTGCTGCGATAATTGCCGCATTAAACCCTAAGAAGACCGATTGTTTCTTCTATTTTCACGACAGAAACGGGGGATTCCACTGCTCAGAAGATTATGAAGGGCATGTCGCTCTTCTGAAAAAGCATTTTGGGAGAGGAAAATAGGCACACTGCTGTGCCTATTTTCCGGTCGGCGTAGCTCGAATGCCCGATGCCGAGCCCTCGAGGCAGGGCATAGGAGGGACAAGAGGCACACTGCTGTGCCTATTTTCCGGTCGGCGTAGCTCGAATGCCCGATGCCAAGCTTCGCGAGGCAAGGCATAGGTGGAACAGCAAGGGGTAGAAGCCGTTTTCCCTTCTTCCCCAGGGGAGGTTTTACCCCCTTGAGAGAGGGGGTATACTGTGTCGGAAGTTAAAAAATAACCAATTTATATGGTCCGAAAGATAAATCCAGCATTATTGAAGCCGTTGAACCTCTCGGCTGACCTTGAAGCAGTCGTAGGCAAGGGCCCTTTGCCTCGCTCGGAAGTCGTTAAGAAGATCTGGGTCTACATCAAGAAGAACGATCTTCAGAACCCGAAGAACAAGAGAAACATTCTTGCCGATGACAAGCTCAAGGCAGTCTTCGGCGGAAAGGCTGAAGTCACCATGTTCGAGATGACGAAACTCGTCTCGGCACACATGAAATAACCCTCCATGGAGGAACAAAAACCCCAAGGAGAGGTAGCCGGCCCGACACCGGTTGATCAGAGCAAGCTGATGGCCGCGCTTGCCTATATCGGTCCGTTGGTTATCGTGTCGTACCTTGTTGCCAAGGACAATCCGTTCGTTAAGTTCCACATCAAGCAGGCGCTTTTGCTCCTCGTGTTGTGGGTTGCGGTCTGGATTGTGTCGACTACGTTCTGGTGGTTTGGTCTCTGGGTCGTGTGGAACATCGTCAAA
>CAZMOI010000046.1:0-5679 GCA_964568025.1 uncultured Candidatus Saccharibacteria bacterium | reverse complement strand
CTCGCCAATGAGTTGTGAAAATGAGCACGGTGTTTGTCAGAAGTGTTACGGTGTCGACCTCACAACGCGCAACTTGATTGATGTGGGTGAAGCGGTCGGAACGATTGCTGCTCAGGCTATCGGTGAACCAGGAACACAGCTCACCATGCGTACCTTCCACTCTGGAGGTGCTGCAACAATTGGTGGCGACATTACGAACGGTTTGCCACGCGTTGAAGAGTTGTTCGATAAGCGTCCCCCGAAGGGTTCCTCAATTCTTTCGACTGTCACTGGAGAAGTGATTGAAATGAGAGACGAAGAAGGAGGAAAGGTTATTGTTGTCCTTCCAGATGTTGGATCAGAAGGTGCGTCAAAAACACGCGACCGTATTGAGTACGTTGTTCCAGCTCGCCGTGTAGCTCTTGTGAAAGTTGGACAGAAAGTAAACCGTGCAGATGCACTGACCGACGGTTCAGCAAACCTCGATGACCTGTTCGAACTTGGTGGCACAGAGCGCTTGCAGGAATACATGATTGACGAAGTGTCGAAGATTTACGACCTGCAGGGTGCATCGGTGTCGCACAAGCACATGGAAGTTATCATTCGTCAGATGTTCTCCCGTGCGGAAGTTACCGATCCTTCGACAACGTCTTTGATTCGAGGCGAAATGATAGAAGGAGGTTCGGTTGCCACGCTCAACAAAGAATTGGAAGATGCAGGAAAAGAACCCCTCAAGGTACAACAGCTTCTTCTTGGTATTACGGAAGTGTCTTTGAACCGCAAATCATTCCTTTCTGCAGCTTCGTTCCAGCACACAACCCGTACGCTTATCTCCGCTGCGCTTAAGGGTACAACCGACTACTTGGTGGGTCTTAAAGAGAACGTTATCATCGGTCGTTTGATTCCGGCAGGTACCGGTTTCAAAGGCTCGAAGAAGCAGGCATTTATCGCCACTATTCAGGAGGATCGCGCGAAACTTCTCGCCCAAATGGCGGAGGACGACGCTCGGGAGCGTATTGCTGACATTGCATAGACTCGCTGATGCATATATTCCAGGCACCACTCCGGGGCGTTTGCCCGAGTCTTAGTGCCTGGAATATATGCATTGCGCTCGCGTAATGAGCGTAAGGAGTATGATAAGGATATGAGCGATACCGTACAGCTTGTAAAGGAAAAGTTGTCCATACAGGACGTTGTGTCGCCGTACGTAAAGCTGACGCGGGCGGGGAAGTATTGGAAAGGGCTTTCGCCTTTCACTAAGGAGAAAACCCCGTCGTTTTTTGTTTCCCCCGATCGGGGGCTTTATCACTGTTTCTCAACGGGAAAGGGAGGGGACATGTTCACGTTCGTTCAAGAAATGGAGGGAGTGGATTTTAAGGGTGCGTTAAAACTCCTTGCGGATAAAGCAGGTGTCCCACTGGTCTACGACAAGAGTGCACAGGATGATCGTGAAAAACTGTATGAAGTGCTTTCAGGCGCGCAACGATTTTTTATCGAGGAGCGAAAGAAAACAAAAGAAATTGACACATACCTCATCTCGCGAGGATTGAAGGCTGAAGCGATAGAGGCATGGGGTATCGGTTACGCGCCCGCGGAATGGCAGGCACTTCACGGGTATTTAACGGCGCAGGGTAGCGCGGAAGGAATTTTGGAACGTGCAGGTCTTATAAAGAAACCGGATCAGGGTGAAGAAAAAGCTCCCCGCTACTATGACCGTTTTCGCGGGCGCATTATGTTTCCGATTAAAGATATATCGGGACGCATTGTAGGGTTTTCGGGAAGAATTTTTAAAGACGACCCCATACACCCGCAGGCAAAGTATTTAAACTCGCCTGAAACTCCCGTGTTCGATAAATCCCGCGCACTCTATGGTATTGATGTCGCGCGTGAAGGCATACGAAACTTAGGCTCTGCACTCTTAGTTGAAGGGCAATTGGACCTTCTGATGTCCCATCAAGCGGGGTACAAAAATGCCGTTGCGACGTCGGGAACCTCGTTTACGGAAGGGCATGCGGAGTTGATTAAGCGGTACACCCCGAACCTTTTGATTGCCTATGACGGTGATCGTGCAGGGATAGCGGCGGCGGGCAGGGCCGCAGGAATTGCGCTGAGCGTTGGCATGAATGTGAAAGTGGCAAAACTGCCCCTTGGAGAAGATCCTGCAGACATGCTTAAGGTAAAACCTGAGGCATTTAAAACCGCGGTTCGCGAAGCGCTTCACGTTGTCGACTTTTATATTGCACACATACAAGACGCCGGCTATGACCCGCGGGCATTCCGTCTTGAAGTTTCGCGAACCGTGTTGCCGTACGTTGCGATGGTGCAGAACAAGATTGACCAAGCGCATTTCATGGAGCGTGTTGCACAAACACTCTCCGTTCCGGTCGAGGCGGTCAAAGCCGAGCTTTTGAAATTAAAACCAAAAGAAGCGTTTAAGCCCGATGTTCCGGGAGTTTCCGCAAGCCCGTTTCTTTCGCGTACCGACACCGTAGAGCGTTTAGTATTTGGACTCATGCTTCTTTCAGACGAGGGAAAAGACGAGGAGGAATCTAACCGAGCTCGAAGTGTTTTGAAAGATTCGGTGGGGGAAGCACGTCTTAAAGAACTCGAAGACGATGCTGACGCGAAGCGTGCGGCGCTCTTTGAAGCAGACCTGTTTCTTTCAGGGCGGGAAGGAGCTATGCGAGCATCCGCCATTTTGGATTTATATGCCGATCTTGCGCGTGAAGCGCGCCACGAAGAGTACCGTTCGACAGTTGCCGCGCTTCGGGAAGCAGAAAAGGCGGGCGACGAGGTCGCACAAGGCACCCTTATGGGGAAACTTTCAAGTCTTGCGCGAAGCCTCGAATGACGCTACATTTCATTGATTGTCCATGGCGAAAAAACCCTCAAAATCAAAGGTAAAAAAGAAAACGAAGAAAACCCCTTCCCGGAAGGCTGTTCGCAAACCTAAAAAGAAAGTTGTAAAGACTTCGAAAGGGAAGAAGGTCGCACCAAAATCCAAAGCGGGGAAATCCGGCAAGGCAAGCAAGGGAGGAAAACCGGCCCCAAAGATAGGAGGCAGAAAGCGCGCAGCCTTGGAAGCCAAAGCCGAAGCGCTTATCGCAAAAGGTAAGGAGCGTGGGTATGTTACGTACAACGAAATATTGAAAGAGTTCCCGACGGTAGAGGATGATGTGATGTTCCTTGAGGAACTTTACGAACGACTCTCATCTTCGGGTGTTGACGTGTTGGAGTCGGGCGGAATGCTGGAAGAAGTGCCTGACGAAGTTGTTATGCGCGGCGGATACCGCGGTGAAGGCTCAGCGTATGACTCTATACAAATGTATCTTCGGGAAATCGGTCAGTACCCGCTTTTGACCGCACAAGAAGAACGCGATCTTGCAAAGCGCATTGTTAATGGAGAAGAAGAGGCAAAAAACCTGCTTGCTCGCGCAAACCTACGTCTCGTTGTTTCGATTGCGAAGAAATATGCATCCCGCTCGTCAGACCTGTCGCTCCTCGACCTTATTCAGGAAGGAAACCTCGGCCTTTTCAAGGCTGTCGATAAGTTCGACTACACAAAAGGGTTTAAGTTTTCGACCTACGCTACGTGGTGGATACGCCAGGCAATTACCCGCGCCCTTGCGGACCAATCCCGCACCATCCGTATTCCGGTGCACATGGTGGAGACTATCGCAAAATACAAACAAGTTGTGCGTCGCCTGGAGCAGGACCTTGGTCGGGACCCGATGCCGGAAGAGATAGCGGGCGAGATGGCGGTTGATGTAGAGAAGATATACCAGATAGAGCAGATCAATCAGGAAACGCTTTCTTTGGAAGCGCCTATTTCATCGTCTGACGACGATGATGCGTCCGCCCGTGGAGACTTTGTCGCCGACACCAGTTTGCCGGGACCGGATCAGGAAACGGCGCACCGCATATTAGTCGAGCAGTTGCATGAAATTTTGGGTGACCTGACGCCGAAAGAGCGCAAGATTCTTGCGATGCGTCACGGACTTGAGGACGGAATTTACCATACACTTGAGGAAGTGGGGCAGGAGTTCGGGGTTACACGCGAACGCATTCGCCAGATTGAAGCAAAGGCACTCGAAAAGATCCGTACGCACCAGAAAGCGAAGAAATTGCGAAGCTACTAGTTTCGCAGTTATTAAGCTACGCCGATCCGGGGCGCGGTGCAGATAATTGACTATTCTCTTATATTGTTACATAATATAAGAGTGCGACAAGAGAAAGAAAAAACACCCAGGAAGACTTGGAAAGAAGCCTTTCGCGGAATGTCTGAGCGTCAGAAAGATGCACTGATACGCGTATACGGGTGGGATCTAGCTGCAGGAATCGTTTTAGCAATTTTTGGATACGGAAAAATGTTTGAGGGAATAACGTCGTCAAACGACGGTCAGTTTTTGACAGGCAATCTTTTTCTTTTGCTTGCAAGCGGTGTGTTAGAGCTAGGACAACGACACGCACGTTCTCAACAACTGGTTCCGCCTGACACTGAAACGAGCATTGAAACTTTTTTTCGTAAAATAACTACGTTGCACAAAAAATAAGGACGAAGTATTTTTTCACGCGCGGTATACTTACTACATGAAGAAGGCGAGGAGTCGACCCTTGAGAGGACGTACGACGCACGCCAAGCGGTGGAAGTACCCCATTCAACACTGGAGTTATTCCTCCCTGATGGCATACCTGAGGAATCCGCTGGCCTGGTACAAGCGCTACGTTGAAGGGGTCTATGACATGCCCGCATCTCCAGCGTCGTTTATCGGGCGGGCGGGCCACAAGGCACTGGAGCATTTTTATAGCGGAATACCGAAAGATGACTCAATTGCACTTGGTCGGGAATATCTCATCCGAGTCCCGGATTTTGAGGTAGATTTTGGCAAAGCCGAGTCAGCAAAAGCGCGTAAAGAGAAACGTACGGCGATGGAAGAGGACTACATTCGGGCTATCGGATACTACCTCGAGAAGCCTCCACGTCACTCCGTTATTGGGGTAGAAGTAGTTGCACTTGCCCGAATTGCAGGCATTCCTATCCCGGTCAAAGCAATTTCAGATCTCGTCGTAGAGTCGAAAGGGAACAAGGGTGCGGTTGATATCGTCGACCATAAATTTGTGAACGCATTTAGCAGTGAAGGTGCGGAAAAACCGCTCTTCATCATTCAAGCGCTCTTTAACTACTACACCGTTCTTGCCGAAATACAGCGCCCCGTAAAGCGGTTTATCCTGCAGGAGTGTCGAAAGACTAGGAACAAAGACGGATCCCCGCAAATGCGGAAATACGTTTTGGAGTTCGATTCGCTTGAAGACGAGTTTGATCTTTTCCATCGTCTTTTAAAAGACGCGACAAAAGAAATCGAAACCCGGACATCGTTCTTGCCCAACCCCTCCGATATGTTTGAGGGAAAGAATTCTTTCGATATCTACAAGCTGGGGCTTTAGACTATTTAAGAAGCGCGTCGACTATCTCTGTCACGACCTCAAGAGGAAGAGAGCCGCTCATGCTGATGTATTTTCCGTCTTTTGATACGGCAAGCGTTCCAGGGCGTGCTCCTTGAGCAACGAATTTTGCATCAATACTTGCTACAACGTCTTTTGCGCTTTTAGAGATTTGTTTTTGAAGCACAATGACGTTGTAGGGAGTGCCGTTACCTCCTGAAGCTACCGCGTCGCTATAGTCTTTTTCTACACGATCCC
>CAZMOI010000045.1:0-5708 GCA_964568025.1 uncultured Candidatus Saccharibacteria bacterium | reverse complement strand
GGCGCTTGCAGCGGGTGTGCCTGTTGTCGCGCCGGATGTCGGTATAGCGAAGGAAGCAGGGGCTACCGTCGTTTCGTTTAACGAGATGCCTGACGCGCTTATCCGCACGCTTTCAGACAATTCTCAAGCCGAGTTCAGACTTAACCTCCTGTCTCGCTCCGAATGGCAGAAAGCCTGGGTGGAGGCATTGTAAATTCTATTTATTTAGCTCTCTTTATTCTATAGAGGTATACTGACTTTATGAAAAATCCCACAGTTTGGGCGGGCATTATTGGGGCGTTACTTGTCGCATTAAATTTTATAGGATTTATTTATCGCATAACGAACCAAAGCGAAGTGTTGCTTTTGAATGTTGCTGAACTGGTCTCGAGTGCCTTATGGGTGTTTTTTGGTGTCTTTCTTGTTATTTTATTTTTTAAGGAAAGACATAAGCAGGATAAACAAGCTGTTAAGCAAAAACCTGAACCAGGCAGTCCCGATGATTTAAGACATCTTTCCATTCAGAGAAATTGGATTTTCGCGATATTGCTTATCACGATCTTTATCTCGTCCACACAAATATGGATACTAAATGATTACTCCGCGGGTTTTACGTCAATCAATCTTTCAGTAATTTGTGATTTGATTTTTAATATTCTCTTTTTGTTTTTTGCCATACAGCTTATTCGTGGCAAAAATGTTTTGAACTATCTCTTTTATCTTACCGTTGCATATTCGGCGATAGAAATTGGCCTCTCTATCTGGCGTGATGACGTGTATGCCGCCTTCCTGTTTGCTATTTGGGGTTCTTATTTTGCCTACGCTATTAAGATGCCGTTGAATCGTGCTAATCATAGAATCGCCCACCTGCTTTTACTTCCTCTTTTTGCAGTTCTAAGTTTTGCTTTACCGTTTCTTGAGACTGGAAATATACAGACACTAATAAAGGAAAATCAACTCCTTGTTCAGCAGTTCGATAGCGATACCGCTCGTGGTAGTACTGCGTACGGCCTCTTTACGCAACGCGGCGTTCCTATTGCTTCTGACATGGATGATTTGACTCGGGCGCTGTCTGAGAGAGAAGCTCGAATTACTGCAATAAGAGCTAATCTCGATGCTCTTGAGGCAGAATATCTTAGTCTCATTCCCACAGTCCCGTATCGACGGTCAATAGAAAGAATAAAAATGGATCGGGAGTTGTATGCCATGCATGAAAAACAAGCTGCTGTTATTGAGGAGTTCGTAGAATATGTGCGGGGTATTAATTTCTTCTGGTTGACCGAGGAGCAGACGAACAAGATGGCAGAATTTCGTTCAAAGGTAGACGAGCTTAATCTTCAAATAGGAGATTATCAGTTCAAAATCAAGCATTCTAATTTGGGTCAGTAAACTGCGACCTGTAAAACCGGTTACTTAGGCTCCTTTCCCGTAGTCCTATATACTGGGCAAAAAGCCTTATTCATGGCGGTTAAAAAGTATTTCGGGACCGACGGCGTGCGGGGGAAGGCGGGGGAATCTCCCCTCACGGCTGATTTTGTCGAGCGTCTGGCTCGTGCGGCTGCGCGCGCTTTGGTACCCCCAGGTGGGTCGGTGGTCATAGGCAAGGACACTCGCGTTTCGGGGCCGATGTTTGAAGAGGCACTCGAGAAGGGGTTTGTGTCGATGGGGATCAACGTAAAGCATGTGGGCGTACTGCCTACGCCCGGAGTCGCATACATGACGCGTCATTTGAAATGTGACTTAGGAGTAGTGGTGAGTGCGTCTCATAACGTCTATAGCGACAACGGTATTAAGTTTTTTGATGCAGAGGGAGGAAAACTTACCGACGAAACGGAAGAAAAAATTGAGTCGCTTTTGGATACACCGCCCGAAGGAAAAATGGGAGTCATAGAGCATGTAGAGGAGGGGCGCGAAGCGTACGAGCGTTTTGTCGTTGCGACCGCGCCTCGCTCAAACATGCTTGCCGGGTTAAAACTCGTCGTTGACTGTGCAAACGGTGCTGGGTACGAAGTTGCTCCGCGCATCTTTTCCGCGCTTGGCGCCGAAGTTATTTCAATTGCGACCGAGCCTGATGGAAAGAATATAAACGACAGATGCGGGGCAACGTCGCCTGAAAATATGCAGGCAGTTGTGCGAGAAAAAAAAGCGGATGCAGGAATTGCACTCGACGGCGACGGCGACAGACTCATCATGGCTGACAGCGACGAGAATATCGTGAACGGCGACCTCATACTTTTTATATTGGCGACATCGTATCAAGAACAAGGCCTTCTCAAGGGTCCCGTTGTCGGAACGGTTATGAGCAACATGGGAGTCGAACTTGCTTTGAAAGAGGCTGGAGTGAATTTCCTGCGTGCGCAGGTCGGAGACAGACAGATTATGAGTTTGTTGAGAGAAAACGAGGGGATATTGGGGGGTGAGCCGTCCGGACACATTATTCTCCTCAATAAAACAACGACAGGGGACGGAATCATTGCGGCGCTACAAGTGCTGTCGGTCATGGCGGAAAAGAAAAAAACACTTAAGGAGTTTGTGAGTGGCGTAACGCTTTTCCCGCAGATATTACTGAAGGTACCATTGAAGAAAAAAATGAACGTTGAAGAGGTCCCCGGACTTACCCAGGCAGTGGAACGTATAGAAAAAGAGTTCGTTGGGAAAGGGCGCGTTGTCGTACGCCCATCCGGCACGGAAAGTGTTATGCGGGTTATGGTTGAACATGAGAGCAGGGAGGCAGCGGAAAAGTATGCCGACGAGCTTGTAGGGTTAATTAAAAAGTCCGCATGAAGCTTCTCGTGGTCACACAAAAGATAGACGCAAACGATCCTGTGTTAGGGTTTTTTGTGCGCTGGATTGAAGCGCTATCGGAAAAGTACGAGAAAGTTTCCGTGATTGCGCTTGAGGTCGGTACGTACGAATTGCCCTCTAATGTGTCCGTGTATTCCTTAGGTAAGGAAAGCGGAAAGCGTTCTTTGGTTGACTACGCGCTGTCTTTTCTCGGTCATGTATGGACGCTTAGGAAAGACTACGACACGGTGTTCGTACATATGAATCAGGAGTATGTGCTACTCGCAGGCCTGTTGTGGCGCAGTTTGGGGAAGCGTATATATATGTGGCGGAACCACTACGCGGGATCATGGCTCACTGATATCGCGGCGAGTTTGTGCCGGAACGTCTTCTACACTTCTAAACGCTCCTACACAGCGAGGTACACGCATGCGGTGCAGATGCCCGTCGGTGTCGATACGGAGCGTTTTCATCCTGTTTCAGGCATAGCGCGGGAGCGTAATCTGGTTTTGTTTTTATCGAGGATCGCTCCTTCAAAACGCCCTGAAATGCTTATCGATGCGCTCACGATTTTGAAGCAGAAGGGCATTCCTTTTCAGGCGACGTTTGTGGGCGCACCACTACCTCAAGATGTAGGCTATTTTGAAACACTTAAGAAAAGCGCTTCGGGTCTTTCTGTTGCATTTTCGGGCGCGGTTCCGAACCGAGAAACTCCGCCACTCTATAGCAAGTATGGGGTATTTGTGAACACTTCTCCTTCCGGCATGTTCGACAAGACGCTTTTTGAAGCCGCAGCATGCGGCGCAACGGTTCTTGCGTCGAGTGACGACTTTAAAGAGTTAGCGGGTGAAGAGTCGCATTTCAGTGACGCCCCCTCGCTTGCAAAACGTATTGAAGAGTCGTTTTTTCGCAATGCTCACAGCGTTCCCGCATATGTGAAAAGTCATTCTCTACAAGCGCTTGTTGGGGAGCTTTCCTCGCGTCTTTCTTCATGACACGACTTCTTTTTATAAGCTCCTTCGACTATCCGTCGCGCTATGCGCACGCCATACACGGCATGCACATGGCTCAAGCACTCGCAGAACGTTTGCCGGGAAAGTTTCTTTTTTTTGTGAACACCGCAGTCAAAGACATTGGCGTTCCGTACCGGACACTGTTCGGCTCATTCGGGCGTACGGTAAAAAAACTTCGCCTTAGACGTATCCTTGCCCCGCTGTCGCTTTGTTTCTTTTTTCTTATTCATTCCGAATGGCGCGGGAAAGGTACGATTCTTTACACGACCGATCCGTCTTTTTTTGCACTGTGTGGATTTTTTAAAAAAATGTTCGGATTCCGGTTTGTAGCGGAGTGTCACGGCACGCTTTCCAATGCACAGAAAAAAGCATTACAAGAAGCGGATACGCCTTTCTTTGTTACGGAGGGGCTTTTGAACCGTCATTCACTCCCGAATGCTCGGGTACTCCCGAATGCGGTTGATGTTGAGGCGTTTGACGCAGTAACGGAATCGCGGGGATCATTGCGGAAAAGACTCTATATTCCCGAGGACGGCTTACTTGTCGGATATATCGGGCGGTTCGAGCCTTTGGGATACGACAAAGGGCTGACTTTCATGATCGACATGCTCAAAGATACTCCTGGCGTGCATTTGCTTCTGGTAGGCGGTTCCAAAGACGAGGTCGCATCTTATACGTCCTATGCCGCATTTCGTGGCTTATCGGATCGTGTTCGTGTGGTCGGGCATGTTGATTCGTCGCTTGTTCCCGTCTACGCCAAGGCGTGTGACGCCTTGGCGTATGTCCCGCAGGATAAAAACGCGTTTTTTGAAGAAGAAACATCGCCGATGAAGCTCTATGAGTACATGGCGGCATCGCGCCCGATTATTGTTTCCGATACTCCTGCGCTTCGTGAAATACTGGCATCCGATGAGGCGTTTTTCATCCCGCAAGGCGGGAATGACGCGTATGTGCACGCGTTTCTTTCCATACAAAACAATCCGGCAGATGCGGGAGGGCGCGCGGAGAAAGCGTACGCGCGCGTCAGGGCAAACACGTGGGATGAGCGCGCGAGGCATATACTTCTTGAAACAGAACCATGACCGCACATCTTTACAATTCGGCTTTGAAAGGACTTGCCACGTTTCTCGGCGGCGACCTTTTGTTGAAGCTTCTCGGTGCGGCAGCGGCGGTTATTACACTCGCGGAGTTGGACCCGACCCAGTACGGGTTGTGGACGCTTCTTTTGAGCGTTCTAACTGCTTTTGCGGTTGTCTCAATTCCCGGTATAGCGTCGATGCTTGTAGCAGATGTTTCGCGTGAGCTGGGAGAAGGGAGCACGAAACGCGCAAACAGTATTCTTGTCCGTTCCGTATCCCTTTTTGTGTTTATGGGAGCAATTGGCGGGGTAACGCTCTATGTCGCGGCTCCGTGGATTCGAGACATAACGGGTATTAACCTCGTTTTTCCGATGCAACTTTTGGGACTTTCAGTTTTTGCGTTGGGCATTCGGCAGGGGTATCAGCTCTTTTTCCAGTCGCGGTTGAAATTTTTTCACTCGCAGGCAATGAAAGTATTGGACCGCTTCGCGTACTTTATCGCGATTGTTGTCCTGGTTGGGTTCATGGACTTGGGCCTTAATGGTGTCGTGTTTCCGTTTATTGTGCCTCACTACTTTTCGGCGTTCCGGAATCAGGAAGAGTCGCATCAGCCGTTTCTAGAAGCGGCGAAAGGGAGGGGAAAGTGGATCGTGGCATCCGATACCATCGCAGGGATTATAGGATCGGCAACCCCGTGGATTATCGGACGGTTTTTAGGCATCGAAGCGGTCGGACTGTTCGGTGTTGCGACCCTCATGCTTGGGCAAGCGGCGTCGTTGGTTCCTATTGCGGGTGTGCTGCGCTCCGTACTACCGCGCACAGCTGATGAGCCGGATCGGTTTCGCGAATGGCT
>CAZMOI010000044.1:5180-5768 GCA_964568025.1 uncultured Candidatus Saccharibacteria bacterium | reverse complement strand
TGATTTGGCGTTGTCGGTTGCGGTTATCGTACTGTTGTGGCTCTCCATTGTCGGAACGATGGTGCTTTTTGCTCGTGTTTCGAAAATTGCGGTGTGGCTCTTAGTACCGTATCTTGCATGGGTGTCGTTTGCGACGTATCTTAATTATTCAATTTGGCAACTTAATACATAATTATTTTTATGGCATACGTAGACGGTTTTGTTCTTGTTGTTCCGAAGAAAAATGCACTCGCGTACAAAAAGATGGCGCGCATGGGCGCGAAGATGTGGAAGAAGTACGGAGCGCTCGAGTATAAAGAATGCGTTATCGACGACGCCACCCCTCCTTGGATTACGTTGACCTTTCCGAAAATGACTAAAGCAAAGAAGAACGAGCAGGTGTGGTTCTCATACATCGTCTACAAATCGAAGAAACACCGCGACCAGGTTAACGCAAAAGTCATGACGCACATGGATGAGGATACCAAGATGCCGTTTGATATGAAAAAAATATCGTACGCCGGGTTCAAGGTAGTTGTTGATGCCTAAGAAAAAGAATACGTATTCCGTTTCCTCCAAAGTGTGGTTGTACCCGGGAAATGCGGCGTG
>CAZMOI010000044.1:4463-5170 GCA_964568025.1 uncultured Candidatus Saccharibacteria bacterium | reverse complement strand
TGGCATTTTCTAACCGTACCGAAGAAAGATTCGGATGACATAAAAAAACGTTTCGGTAAAAACGCGCGCGGGTGGGGTTCGCTTCCCGTCGAAGTGACGATAGGGGATACAACGTGGACCACGTCTATTTTTCCCGATTCAAAATCAGGAACGTATCTCCTTCCGCTCAAAGCGTCGGTACGCAGAAGCGAAGGGTTGTTTGAGGGAGAAAAAACCGCGTACGCCCTCACCATCCGCCCCTAACTTTGCCAACCCACCCCTAACTTTGCCAACCACCCCTAACTCGCGCCAGACTACGCCTAAACCGCCTCTAAATCGCGCTCAACCAACTGTGCTGTGCTAGACATAGCACAGCGGAGGGGCTTAAATAAGCCGTGGTATCGTTCTCTCATGCCTAAAAACATATTTCTTGGACTTGGAGCTATTGCGGTTCTTCTTGTTGCCTTTTTTGCATTAAACTCGTACATCTACACCGAAAAACAGGGACCGGGCGGATTTCAAAAAGGGTACAAAGATATATCGTATGAAATAAACGGCAAGCCCGTTACGCTTGTTAACGGTACATCGACGCAGATAGACGCAGGACCGGGCTTTATTTCAACAACCACGACAAACTATTTTGGAAATGAAGCCGAAGGGGACTTAAACGGCGACGGAATTTCCGACATCGCATTTATTTTGACGCAAAACGGCGGAGGTTCGGGCAC
>CAZMOI010000044.1:0-4453 GCA_964568025.1 uncultured Candidatus Saccharibacteria bacterium | reverse complement strand
TGTGTACGCGGTTGCCGCACTCAAAACGGACGAAGGATATGTCGGCACAAACGGCGTGCTACTTGGTGACCGCATCGCTCCGCAATCAACGGAAATACGCGACGGAATGCTGATTGTGAATTACGCTGACAGAAATCCGGATGAACCCATGGTAACTCCGCCTTCCGTTGGTGTTTCTTTGTACTTGCGTGTCGCGGGAACACGTCTGGCACCGGACATGGGCGCATACGGCTACCGGTGCGGAGACGGAACTGAATTTACTATGGCGGTTCTTGCCGACATGTCCGCGATAACGCTTATTCCCGCTTCAAGCATTGAACGCATTCCGCGGTTAGACCTTTCAAAAACAGAAAGCGATTCGGGCGCACGTTATGAAGGCGGGGGATTTGTCTTTCATGCGCACGGCGAAACGATTCAGTTGACGGGACCCGAGTTTGAGACGACCTGTCGTCCCATGCAAAACCCCGACGAAGCCCCCTTCAACTTTGGCGATTGAGGAGCGACGCGAACGCTTGCGTTCGTATCGTCCGATAGATGCCGAAGCCAGGCTCCCTTTCTTCGAAAATTAAAGCCACACCCCGGGTCTTGCCCCTCTCGGGGCGTGGTACCCTTAAGGGTATACAAAGTTACCTCGTATGGATAAAAAAACAGCGTTAGGTTTACTTGGCGTAGTTGTAGTCGGAGCATCGTTTTACTTCCTCGGCGCCGGCAATTTCCTCATGTCAGAAAGCCAAGTTCAACAAGAGGCAGTGGTTCTTCCTGCATTCGGCGAAGCTGAAGTTACGGAAGCCCTGGTTGGAAAGTGGCGAAGCGTTGACGATCCGCGTTTTATGCGCGAGTTTATGGCGAACGGCACGGTTGTCGATTCATACGAAGGGTATCCGGAGGCAACAATAAGCGGTACATGGTTTGTATATACCGATGCAACCGCGCCGGACAATTTGATGTTCGAAGCGCAAGGAACGTACGTACAAATAATTGCAGATGGTCAGGCATACAACTTCGGCGTTGCCGGTATTGACGAGGCAACACTTGATCTTATCTACATGGAGTTGGGCGGTGTGTTGTCCTTTTCGAAAGTCGAGTAATTAATGAAAGAACCTCTTACGCTTGTCGGCGCGGGGGTAGGAATTGCACTCTTGGTGTTTTTCTTTTTCTCGTTTTTTCAGGAAGCCGAACAACCTTCCGTTCCCAACACTCCCGTCAGAATGACATTGTCAGGGTTGGTGACGTGTCTTCCGCACGCAAATACCTCCGGTCCGCAGACACTTGAGTGCGCGATTGGACTTCAGTCGGACGATGGCGTGTATTACGCGCTTGATCTTGCTTTGCTGTCGCAGATTCCTCCGCCGATAGATACCGGCTCACGCATTCGTGCAAATGGCGTTTTTGTCCCGATTGAACAGCTGTCATCCGATCATTGGGAAAAGTACGCAATCAAGGGCATTTTTTCCGTTACTGACGGGGTAGAAGTAACCCGCTAGAATCACTTTTTAGCGAAGAAGCGAAGAAAAACGACTTCAGAAACACCCATTCGCGCGTGGTCTGCGCCTGCGAGAGTTCAACGGCATCTGCCGGGCTTTTAAAACATAGTCACACAACAAATGTTGTGAAATATTTTCCAATTGTTGTCAAATTTATACACAGAAAAACTGAAGCGTTAAGCCCGATTTAGGAAATGTGGAGCTACAATAGGTAGGTAAATTCTCGGGGGGTTTCCCGCGGGAGTTTTTTCAGGTGAAAGGAATATACACTAATTTTTCTTTGTTCAATCGCTCGCGTTCTCTCCTTATCCAGGGGGCTGTATTTCTTGTACTCTGCGGACTTGTCTTTGGTTCCGTTCCTGTACCGGCTGTCGCGGCGGAACCCCCTGCCGTCATAAGCTACCAAGGACGACTTGCCGATTCTTCAGGAAACCTGCTTGGCGGTTCGGGCACGACCTACTACTTCAAATTCTCACTTTGGGACAACCAGGTGGTTGGTTCGGGAGCAAAAGTTTGGCCTGCAGTGACTCCTTCATCATATGCAATCTCCGTTCGACAAGGAGTATTCACGGCACCTATCGGTGACACCGGAGCCGGATTCCCGCACGCGCTTGATTACGATTTCTCGGCGCTCTCTGACGTATACCTTCAAGTAGAAGTTTCTTCCGACAACTCTTCCTTCCAAACGCTTTCTCCACGACAGCGCGTCGCGTCTTCCGCCTTCGCCCGAACCGCTGCTTCAGTTTCCGGAACGAGTTCGTCCGCATTCGGTACCACAACTTCAATCGGAGGTTCCGTCGTTTCAATTCAACCGACAACTACGTCGTCAGTTGCGCTCACCATCCGTGGTATTGCTTCGCAAGTCGCGGACTTTATTCGCGTACAAACGAGCGCAGGAGCGAGTTTGTTTTCTGTCGCATCTGACGGATTACTTTCGTTTATTTCTGCTTCTTCAACACGTCAGTCTGTTCTCGATACACTTTCCGTCGGTCGCACCGCCACGACAACCATTCGAGGAGAAACAACCGCGACTTCCACATTTGCGGGCGGTGTCTCAGGTCTGACATTTGCGGCGGCAAATCTTATCAACTGCGATTCAATAGACACCAACGCAAACGGTGTTTTGTTTTGCGGTACGGATAGCGGAGCAGGTTCCGGTTCTCCGGGCGGTCCCGATACATCGATTCAGTTCAACACCTCAGGGTCTTTCGGCGGGGATGCGGGGCTGACGTATAACGCAGGTGCCGATCGTTTGACCGTCGTCAACGCATCGACGACAAACATTTCCGCAAGTTATGCCTCATCAACCGCAGGATTTTTCGGTTCCTTGAATGTCGGAAACTTAAGTGGAGTGTTGCGCGCGGCGACGGGAGCCATCACCACGGGGCTGGTTAACCTGACCTCCGAAGTAACCGGGGTACTCCCGATTTCAAACGGTGGCACAGGCGCTACGTCGTTTGCCAACCTCTTCGCACTCGGGACTGATACGACAGGCAACTATGTGGCAACTATTAGTGGCACTTCACAGATCGGCGTATCAGGTTCGGGAAGTGAAGGCGCCTCGGTATCGCTTTCTATCGGGAGCGATTCTATCGGTGATTCGCAACTTGCCTTCGATACCGGACAAAGCCTGACGACACTTGCAAGTCCGACGTTTGCAGGACTCACACTCTCGTCACCTTTGACGATTGCTAACGGTGGAACCGGCTGGGCGAATATTCAGTCAGGCGCGTTAATTTACGGCAACGGCACAACGCGTCTTGCAACAACCACTGCGGGAAGTAATGGTCAGACGCTCGCACTCGTTAACGGCATTCCTGCGTGGGTTTCAACAACCACATTCTCCGGCGGACTTACCTACGCGGGAGGAAACGTTACGGCGGATCTTGGCACATCCGTTGACCTTGCGTCCGAAGTAACGGGTGATTTACCGTTTGCAAACATCGCGCAGATTGCCGCAAACTCCATACTGGGGAATACAACGGGAGCGACGGGAGACGTTTCCGCAATTGCAACGTCGTCGTTGTTTTCCGGAACAAACGGACAAATACTCGCGCGCGTTAACGGCGCGTGGGTAGGAGTAGCGACAACAACGTATTCCGGAGGTCTAACGTATTCCGGCGGAAACGTTACATCAGATTTGGGCACGTCGATTGCCGCGAACGAACTTGCTTCCGCGGACTTTGGAGACTTTACGTGTAACGGCACGACGTGTTCGTTTGATGCCGATACCGTAAACGAATCGGAGCTCGATCTTTCCGCAGTTACACTCGCTGACTTTACGAACGACGCGGGATTTATTACCGGTATCGGCAGTTTCTCAATCGAAGCGTTGTCGGACGTCGCTGCCATGACCGAAAGTTTTGGCGATCTGCTTTCCTGGGACGGATCAACATGGACGAACCGCGCCACCTCCTCCCTCGGCATCGCACTCTCTGACACCACAGGAACGCTCGCAGTTAACCGGGGCGGCACCGCCTCCACCTCTCCTGCAGGCTTCCTCTTTGGGCCAAACAACGGCACGTTGCAGGGCACGACAACGATCGCACAAAACTTCATCGACTCCGCTATCGCCCGTGTCTCGCAAATCGTCACCACCATCGACGGACTTTCTGACGTCGACACCACAGGAGCAACTTTCGGCAGCGTCCTTTCTTTCCAGGGAGGAACTTGGATTGATGTTGCAACTTCAACACTTGGCATCAACTTTGCAAACCTTGTCGGTTCCGCAACAGACGGTCAAGTTGCTAACAACCTCACCATCTCAGGTGGTGCAATCGACAGCACCCCCATCGGCGCCTCGACTCCGTCAACGGGTGTCTTCACGAACGCCACCTCAACGAACCTTAACGTCACCAACTCGGCTTCCACGTCAAATCTCATCGTTTCAAACACCTTCACTCTTTCAACCCTCACCGGCGTCCTCCGCGCCTCAGCAGGTGCAGTCACCACCGGCCTCGTCAACCTCG
>CAZMOI010000043.1:0-5805 GCA_964568025.1 uncultured Candidatus Saccharibacteria bacterium | reverse complement strand
GCCTCATCCCATTTGGGACGAGGTCACCAGGCGGCTTGTTTTACCAAACCCCGTACCCGAACCCTGCAAGATACGCACCTAAAATGATGACGACAGCGCCGTCAATCGCATACCAGTTGCGCTCCGCAAAGAAGTGAACCAGCTTGGTAAGTTTTTGCTCCGGTAAGAATAGGTACGCAAAGCCTTTTGCGACACCAGTCCAACCGAGAAGCGTAATTAAGCTCGCCGGTACGCTAGACCAATCGTTGTGTACGTTGACCATCCATAAACCGACAAGAAGTCCCACTGCTCCCGCAATTATCTGCGCAAACCGCTCCTTCGCAATTGCGACAATCGCACCTACGAAATGCTTTTTGTTCATAAATATCGCGACCCCCATGACGAGCATGTAGACCCCGAATATTTTTGCTAAAAGTATAGTGAGTTCCATATAAAAACTAAGGAACTGATAATACCTACAGTGTAACAAGCAACTTATCGGTCCCAGCGTCCTTTGTTCATTGCTTGTATAACTTCACGATCGGACTGACTATCTTCCGGCGCGAGCGGGTAAATGGGGTTAGTAACATTACCCGAAACACCGCAAATCATGAGGTAATACCGCTCTACTAATTTACGCAGTGCGGAGTCGGGATGACTGATTGAAGAAGGCAGCGCGGTGAAATCCAGTGCCTGAAAATACTCGGGGTGCTCAAGAAGAAAATCGACTCGACGGGCGTTTTGCGGTAGCCTCCAGTTTTCGTTTCCGGGAATTATGTCTTTTGCGACATGCGGACGGGGCACCGCACCGTAGCGCTGTACCATATCCACCGTAAAATCATACGCGTCGGCAAGCGACTCTTCATCCTCTTCGGGGTGCCCGAAAACCATTAACGCTTCCGGTGTCAGGTTGTATGTCTCGCGCGCAATACGAATTCCGTTAATACATTTATCTTCCGTGTTATGAGCCTTATGGATGCTCTTCCAAACTTTCGGCGTGGTTCCGTCAATATCGAAACCAACCGTATGAAGCCCCGCGTCTTTCATCTCCAGTATAACTTCGGGTTGTTTGTCGTGAGTTTTTAAAAAAGAATCAACCGTCGCAAGTCCTCGCATCCCTACCGCAAACCCGGGGTGTCTTTCTTTGAGTCGCAACACAGTATCGGCAAACTCCTTGAGCTGCTTTGGGCTTTGAAAAACGTCCAGATTCGAGAGATAAAACTCTATTTTTGAAAGACCTAAACTTTCCGCTCTCGTAATAAGGTAGTCGAGGTCTTTCTCAACGACTTCCATATCACGATACTGTTCTTTTACTTTCTCCTTCGTCAAAGGATCTACCATCGTGCGTACGGCGGCACAAAATGTACATGCAAATTTACATCCCTGCGAAAGAAAAAAAGAAAACTCGTGTGAAAGATACTTCTGCATATCCTCGTCGCTGATGCGTTCATACGCCGAAATAAGAGATACCGTATGAGGAGCAGGTAACCCTTCCGTTGTAACGCCGAGGGCGGAAGCGAACTCAACATCGTCATTTCCGTTAACCGTAGATTCGCCAAATAAACGATCGAACTGAGAGCGGTTAACTACTTCCCCTTCAGAATTTCGTTCAATAAAACCACTTATCACTTGCCCGCCGACGATAAGGCGCGGAGCCCCCGGCTGTATCAGTTCACGCGCCCGTTCCACATACGGAGCGCCGAGTAATGACACGGCTCGAAGCGGAGCGGTGTTTTGTAGTGGATGTAGGTTAGCGTCCTGGATATCAACTACGTCGGCACCAGCTTCGATGGCACGTGCAGCTGCAACCAACAGAGAGCTCGGTAGGTAGATCTGTCCCTCCCCTTCTCTGTGCGCATAGGAATGGAGGGGTTGGACAAAAGAAACTCCCTCCTTTTTCATCTGTGAGTTATAAAACAAAAAATCTATCCTGTCTACTTTAAATCGGCTTCCCGCTGAACACTTTTTCAAGGATCCCTTTCTCAACAAGCTCCTTCGGTACGCCCTCGGCAACTACACTCCCTTTGTCTAAAACGTACCCGCGGTGGGCAATTTCAAAAAGTGACTTCAGGTTGTGCTCCACTACAAACACTGCCGTCTTTCTTTTCTCGTTTATTTCTTTAATGAACGCAAACACTTCCTTCACAACCTTAGGAGAGAGACCTAAGGACGGCTCATCAAGGAGAAGAACCTTCGGATCCGTCATCAACCCTCGCGCTATCGCGAGCATCTGCTGCTGACCGCCTGAAAGTGAACCGCTCTTTGCCCTACGTTTCTCCTTAAGCGCGGGAAACATTGCGTACAAATCTTTAATCCGCTCCCGAACAAGTGCATGGTCGCGTACGGACACAGCACCAACTTCCAAGTTTTCTTCAACAGAAAGATCGGAAAACACCCTTCTGCCTTGAGGTACAAACGCCACACCCCGCGCAACGATTTCATGAGGAACGGGAGTAAACGCGCGATCGTGCCAATACACTTTTCCGCTTTCAAGCGGTGCGATGCCGAATATTGCTTTGAGTACAGTTGATTTACCTGCGCCATTTGGACCCATGAGTGCGACTATTTCCCCTTCATCAAGAGAAACTGAAACGCTCGAAAGCGCCTTTATTCCTCCGTAGGAAACACTGACGTTGTCTGTTTTGAGAAGTGTTTCGTTTTTCATACGCCCAATGTTATACACCTAAGTACGCTTCTATGACTTTCGGATCGGACAATACATCTTCCGGTTTTCCTTCCGCCAAAAGCTTGCCCGCCTCCATCACTATGACGCGATCGCATAACTCTCTGATTATTGCCATGTCATGCTCGATTAAGAGCACCGTCTTGTCTCCCGCGCGCAACTCTTTGATAATCTCCGACACAAGTTTGACCATTTCCGGAAATAGTCCTGCGAACGGTTCATCAAAAAGAATTATGTCTGAGCCCGTTGCGAGCGCACGTGCAATTTCAAGAAGCTTTCTTTGTCCATACGAAAGGTTTGCTGCGCGCTCATCACGCTTTTCCCATAACCCCACGCGAGTAAGCACTTCACGTGCTTTTGTTTCATAAACTTCCTTATGTGTTTCGAAAAGCGCCCGCCAGGGGTTGCGCGCAGTGATTGCGACGCGTACGTTGTCGAGGACCGATATCTGTTGGAACAACCGTACGTTTTGGAATGTTCTCGTAATGCCGAGTTCCCGTGCTTCGTGTGAACGTATCGATTTTTTTTCTTTCTCTCCGTAGACAATGACCGTTCCGCCATCGATGCCGTGAATGCCGGTCAAAACATTCGTGAGCGTCGTTTTCCCCGAACCATTAGGCCCCACCAGCCCCACAACTTCCCCTTTCGGCACGTTTATAGAAAGCCCGTCTATCGCCCGCACTCCGCCGAACTGTTTTACCAAGTGTTTTGTTTGTAGTGCGTACATACTCATAGCTTATATTCGCCAAAGAGTCCCTGCGGGCGATAGAGCATCAACACTACGAGAACAAGTCCGTAGAGCAGGTGCCGAATTTGCGCCGCAAAATCAGGAGAAAAACCAACGAATCGTAATGCTTCAGGCAAAAGAATAAGTATCAAGGCGCCGACCACGGGTCCGCGAAGTGAGCCTAATCCTCCGAGAATTACCATTGAAAGTACGAGAATTGATTCATTTAGGCTAAACGTCCACGGGTCGATGAACCGCAGGTAAGACGCGAGAAGCCCTCCTCCAAGAGCGGCGAGAGAGGCGCTTATTACGAATATCGCAAGTTTATATATGGTTGTGTCGTAGCCGAATACCGAAACCGCTTTTTCGTCCTCACGTATCGCCGTCAGCACCCGTCCGAAGGATGACATGCCTATGAAACGGGAAACGAGATAGGTTCCAACGAGAAAGAGGAGTGTAAGGGCAAGAAATAATGCGCTGTCAGCAAAAGAAAAACCGAACAGTTCAGGGCGTTTGATGCCGGCAACGCCGAGGGGCCCGCCCGTAACGTCATTCCAATTTAGAAACGCGGTGAAAAGAATGTACGTGAAACCAACCGTGGCGATGACGTAGTAGTCCCCGGAAAGACGGGAAAACACGAATCCGACGATAAGCGCCACTGCACCTGCAAGAAGCGCGCCAAGAAAGAGCGCGACAAAAAAGTTGAGTCCCGCGCCCACCATAAGAAGTGCGGTCGCGTAGGCGCCGATGCCGTAAAACGCGGCATGGGCCAAAGAAATCAAGCCTGTGTATCCTGCAACCAGGTTAAGGGAAATAGCAAAAATACCGAAGAGTGCGGAAAGTGTCGCGAGATGAAAAAAATATTCCATACTACTTTTTTCCGAAAAGTCCCTGCGGTCGCACCAGAAGGAACAGCGTCAAGAGCGCAAACGCAATTGCGTATTTCCATGAGCCGGTCAAAAACCACACTCCAAAGTTTTCCGCAAAACCTAAGATAAAAGCGGCAAAAAACGCTCCGTACACATTTCCTATGCCCCCGATAATTGCGGCGATTGCAGCGCCGAGAAGCAGGAGAAAGCCCATACGCGGTTCCAACCCCGTATCAAAACCCGCAAGTATTCCCGCAAGTCCCATAAGTGCGGCTCCCAGAATAAAAACGAGCGTTATGACGCGGTTCGTATCAATGCCAACAATCCTTGCAACTTCTTCGTCGTCGGAAATCGCGCGCACGGCTTTCCCGAATGAAGTACGCGTTAACAAAAACCAGAGCCCAACCAAGGTTAGAACGGCAGAGGCGACAATAGCCACCTGTATGCCGGTAATCGAACCCCCAAGTACGGGATATGTTCCCGTCGGAATAAGGTGCGTAATAGTTTGAAACTGACTGGTGAAAAGAATCGCGAGCGATGCTTCCATAACCACGGACGCTCCTAGTGAGGCGATCATAAGAACTAAGTTCGATGCCTTGCGGGAACGGAGCGGACGAAACACAAGGAATTCGAGAAAGAGCCCCGTCAAAGCGGCCGCAACAATAGCAAGCGTTGCGGATACAAAAATCGGTGCGCCGTTTTCGGAAGAAAGGAAAAATACCGTATATGCCGCGACCGCACCTACCGTACCGTGCGCAAGGTTAAATGTGCGCGAAACACCGTAAATGAGATTGAAGCTCATGCCGGCAAGCGCATAAATCGAACCGGCGATGATGCTGTTCAAGAGTATCTGGATCATCTGAATGCAGTGTATCTAAAGAAAATGCCCAGCCCGTTTCGGGGCTGGGCATTCCTTAATCGTTATTTCACGTACGCTTGAACTTTCCCGCCCATGATTACTTCAGGACGATGTCCCGATTCGGGATCGCCGTTTTCGCCAATCGTTACCGAGCCGGCGGCACCCTGCCAGTTTTTGACCTTGGTGCGGAGCCACGTAGCCATTTTCTCTCCTTCGTACCCCGACGCCACTACCGCGTCGCGGACAAGATATACGGAATCGTAGACGACTTGAGCATACCCCTGATACGGCATGTCTTCGCCGTATTTCGTTTTGTATGCCTCAGTTACCGCTTTAAATTTCGGATTGTTCATGTCTACCCCCACTTCCGCGGCAAGTGTTCCTTCAAGAAAAGTCGCGTGTTTTGCAACCGTGGCAGGATCTCCCGGTACGATATCTGCAACCAGAAGTTTGGGCTTCCACTGCAATTGTTCCATCTGCGTAAAGATACGGCTCGATACTGCAGGTGTCTGCGTGTCTACAAACACCGCGTCAGAATTTTTTGCTTTCACCTTTGATACCAGTGAACGGAAGTCAGCCGTTTCCGTCGGGAACGGCTCATTAGTTACGGTCCCACCCAACTCTTCAAACTTTGCCTTAAACGCTTCGTAAACGCCCTGTGCGTAGTCAGTTTGTTCCTGAATAAACG
>CAZMOI010000042.1:5147-5952 GCA_964568025.1 uncultured Candidatus Saccharibacteria bacterium | reverse complement strand
AATACATTTCTTCCACCACGACTGTGCCTCAAGGTCTGCGTGTACCTGTACGTTGAAGCGCGCACGTTTCATGCGCGCAACATACAAAGCGAACAGTCCTCGCAAGAACGGATCCTGAACCGACACCACATCAAACGACCCTTCGGGTATGCGCGGGAAAAGCGCTCTTCCTGCCCAATACACAGCCTCGAGATGCGCGACGGCATCGGATTGAAGGTCAAACCGCGAGTGCCCCGGTTTAAATGAACGATCGCCTGTAATAACAAGTATGCGCATACAACTTATAACTTCGCCAGTAAGGATGCAGTTTCCTGCACCATTCGCTCGTGGGAAAATTGGCGAACTTTCCGCTTTGCCGCGGCAACCGTCTTGGCGCGAAGGTTTGCATCCCGCAAAAGCTCCGCCACGCGTTCGCGAAGAAGCGCCGTGTCGCCGGGCGGAACCAGATAGCCGTTTCTCCCCTCTTCAATAACTTCCGGGTTACCGCCGACATTCGTGGCAACAACCGGAACACCGACCGCCATGACTTCAAGCATCTGATGCGACAAACCTTCGTAGCGGGAATTCAGAATAAAAACATCGGCAACGCGAATGTAGCGAAGTAACACATCGCGGGGCAATTCACCCGTAAATATCACATTGTCGGAAAGCCCCGCATCCTCAGCTTGCTTTTCCAAAGTTTGCATCAACGGGCCCCCACCCGCGATAAGAAGCTTTAAATCGGGAAACTCCGCCTTCAAGGACGGCAGTAGCGCAATCAACTCGCCAAAACCTTTCCAGGGAACCAGGCGCCCTATCGAGATAA
>CAZMOI010000042.1:2835-5137 GCA_964568025.1 uncultured Candidatus Saccharibacteria bacterium | reverse complement strand
CGGTTTATTTCCCGTGTCGCCTAACTCCTCCACGCCGTTATAGATAAGCTTCACTTTCTTAGGCTCGACCCACCGCGACACCACCCCGTGCATGTAGCGTGAGGGAACGACAAGCACGCGGGCGGAATTGACCACACACTGCTGCAGAAATCGCATCACGTGAAGATACGGATGCCAGCTTTTTGAATAGAGTGGAAATGAATCCAAGGACTCCGCAATGCCGAAACGATACACTCCCTGCTCCCATACATGATCCCCGGGCACGCGCACCAGGAACTTTTTCCTCAAAAATACATTCGCGAGAGCCGAAGGCAACCCTACCGACATAGTGTCCTGCGCATAAATGCAATCGACGTTTCTCCCGCGTGCGATAACTTTCGCAAAAAATACAAGATGTCGTATCACGGTCGGATATTTCCGAACCTCGCCGTATGCAAGCACCTCGACAGAATGTCCCCGCTTCGGTAATTCTTCAGCAAGAAATTTTGAATACGTCGCGGGACCGCCGATGTCCGGAGGAAAAAGTCCTGTTGTAAGAAGAATTTTCATTACAGTATCGAGAAAACTTTCTCGCGCATCGTACGCGCAATCACGTTCCAGTCGTACTTCTCGGAAACTAACGCGCGGGCGGTCCGCACCACCGCACCCATTTTTTCCCGATGCGACATAATGTCGCGTATCGCACGCGCTATGTCTTCAGGGCTGTCCTTGTCGACCGCCCAGCCCGTTACGGGCATGTCGGGGTTTCGCGACTCGTCATACAGAAAGTCCGCTATCCCTCCCTCCTGGGTCGCAATAACAGGAATAGACGCCGCCATAGCTTCCATAAATGACGAGCCAAAACCTTCGGATCGGGACGGACGAATAAATATGTCGGATGCCTTTAAGTACTTCGGCATATCTTCATGCCCCACGTGCCCAAGGAAACGCACCCTTTCAGAAACGCCTTCCTCCTCCGCAAGCGCGACAAGGCTCTCTTTTTCCGGACCGCTTCCAAGAACGAGAAACATGATGTTTTCGGGCAAAAGCGCAAGCGCGCGTATGACGTCGTCCACGGCATTTTTCCTGACCAGACGCGACGTAGTAATAAGAAATATATCTCCCATTTTTTTACCCAAATCATCCTGGAGTTCTGTAATTTCTTCTGTCGTGTACCGCTTAGAAAAATGCGCGCTATCAACGCCGTTTGGAATAATTTCAATGCGTCCCTTGTATCCCATTCGACGCGCCCACCCGGCAAGAAAGTTCGACAGCGGTTGAATTACGTCGGCCTTACGAAACGCGAGAACAAACAACGGCCACAAGGGACGCATGGTGCGCTCTATATATTCGGGCGGATCTCCCTCCTGAAGATTCAAAATATACTTCACCCGTTTGTTAAAAAGTTTGAACAAAACCGCAGGCACACCGGCGGAGTGCGCCATCATTGCCCATATGCCGTCATACGTATGGACGCGGTGGAGTTTGTGAGCATGCCAAGCGGCAAGGAATTGAAATAGAAATTTGTTCAGGTGTAAGGGCCACTTCCGCAAATCGGTCATAGTAGGCTTTTTCGTGGCAATTCCTATGCGGTGCACATGCACGTTTCCGATTTTCTCCTCTTTCGGCAAGGTCGAATCAAAACGGTTTGTGATGAGATGAAATTCAATATCCCCGATACGGTCGGTTATCTCTTTGATGGCAACCTCCGCTCCACCTATGTGAGGCAGGTACGCCAATGAGAAGATGAGAACTTTTTTCATACTTTCTGCAGATCCCTACGGACGATGTCAGCATACGCGAAGCGAAGCGCGTTTGCGAACGCGTCTCCTTCACCCAACGAATTTCGCGGTAATGTTCCGCCTCCCGCGGTGACGGCATCCTTTTCCTGCCCGCCATGAGTGCCGTATATCTGATCCGCCTGCGAAAGCATGAACGAGAGCGCCACGCGGTGAGACGCCGGCAAATCGCTCACGCTATGGTCCGCAAGCGTCACCAGAAGCGGAGCGCGAACCAGGTTTTTGAAAATAATTCCCGCCAGAGTCGCATAACTTGCCATCAACGACCACGAAAATAAATACGAATTTTTCTTCCAAAGCGAGAGCGCTTTCAGGGGGGCGAGGAGCGGAAGCAGGTATTTGTCGAGCGTTGTCCCAAACCCCACTTCGTGAAGAGTGATGTTCGGGGCCGGAGACGTACCGCCTTTTTTCGTAAAGCGAGAGGTCACCACATCAAACGTTACGTCGGGTACCGCACGTGCCAACTCCGCGAGTGCCTCTTCGGCAAGTCCGGCAACCGGATGCATAGTCGTTGAAAAGACGAG
>CAZMOI010000042.1:1985-2825 GCA_964568025.1 uncultured Candidatus Saccharibacteria bacterium | reverse complement strand
AACGTAATCGGCAAGTGTGCGTTTAGTGCGCCAACCTAATGTCTGAATCTTCGAAGTATCCAAAGACGACGTCAGGCGGTTGCCGGGACGCTCCGGAAACATGACCGAATTTTCTCCGAAGCCAAACAGCGTCGCAACGTCATATATGGAATACGCGCGTTCGTTTCCCAAACCAAATTCGTCCCCCTCGCCCCGTTCCCCCACCACGATAAGCGCATCAACAATGTCGTCGACATGCGTAAAGTTTCGCTCCTGCGTTCCGGGACGCACAATCGCGCACGGAGCACCGGAAACATACATGCGTTTGAAATGTTCGATCACGGTTCCGTAAACGCCCGAACGTTCGCGCGGACCGTAGACGTTATAAAAATACGTAATCGCGTATGGTAACTTTTCCGCCTCTCCCGTATCACGAACCAGTTCAGAATTTTCCGCTTTAGTTTCGGCATACGGCGATGTGTAACGCGCCTTCCCCGCATCTCCGAATTTTGTCGAAGAGCCCGCATAGACGAGCTTGCACCGCTTACCTTTCCAATATTCAACAACCGCCTTTGTACCCTCAGTGTTCAAATCGTGAACCAGGTCCGGCTCAAGAACGCTTTGTTCAACGCGTGAATATTCACCCAAGTGATACACCATGTCGGGAGTTTCGGGCACGAGGCGGGCAATGTCCTTCGTGTGCCCCTCCCGGTATTCGACACCGGACACATGATTGTCCCGACTACCCGTAAAGTAGTTGTCGAGCGATATGACGCGGTTCCCGGCCAAAGCAAGCCGTTCACACAGATGCGAGCCGATAAACCCCGCCCCGCCGGTTACCAATATTGTCTTTCGGTCATT
>CAZMOI010000042.1:478-1975 GCA_964568025.1 uncultured Candidatus Saccharibacteria bacterium | reverse complement strand
CTCGATCAATCATTTCCTTGAGTGCTTCTTTTTCATTCATGGTTTCTCCTCAATAATAGTGTACCCGCTTTTGGAGGAGGATTTTCCCTTGGCAAATAGCCCGATTCCCGCGACCAGAATGACGCCTAGAAGTAACACGTACCAGTGAATACCGCCCATGATAGAGACGAGCGCCTCACGGGCGCCCATCATAAAAGTATACCTGAAAGGTAGATTTTAGGTTTCTAATTAATTTCAGGAGGCTTTTCCACCTGAAGCATGTCTCGAAGTTCATCTTCTGAAACCTCTTTCGGTTTCTTATTAATATCAGCTTTGGCAGCTACGTTACTATCTGGCGATTTAGGAATAGATGGCGAAGCGGGAGGAGGAGGCAGAGGCCGAGCAGGTCCAGCACCCGAAGCTCCGGCGGCATTTTTTGAAAAGATGGAACGGAATGCGTTTGAAAAACCGGGGGCGTCTTCTTTTTTAGGAAGCGCGGGCGCGGCATACTTTTTTTGGAATCCCTGGTCCACAATATGTCTCGGGGTCGAATAGCGTTCACGCGCATGTACCTGGACGTCTTGATATGAAATGCCGGAACGTGCCGGAAGCGGAAGTGCACGCGCAAAGAACGGTCTGCTTCGAAGTGCGTCGATTGACAGCATGAGCGCAAACTCCGAGGGCTCCAGTTTGTCGAGCTCGTCGCCCGTTACAAACGGGAAAAATAATTCTTCGGCAAACGCAACATCGTTGGGGTTTGGCGTGAACGCAACAACGGTACCCGCGCGCGACAAGACGCGTTTGCGCCACTCGCGTTCTTCATCCAACGGAAGCGTGTCGGAGGCCGTAACCAGAAGCGCGCGTTCTGAAAACACATGCTCGGCATCCCCTTCCGTAAGAGTGCGCACGCACTCATAGAGGTACAGCGCGGAAGGGTTACCGGCTAGAGACAACGCCCGCGTGGCATGCGCAAAAAGGCGGACCAAAGGCGTGATGCGCGTCGGGAACATACGAATACGGGAAACATTCAAAACAACGATTGCTCCTTCCGAAAGTGCGTTAAGTGAAAATTTAGACTGTTCCTGTCCGAGAATATTCCGAACAAGTGTGTCTTTTGCCAAATATCTTCCGTGCGTTTTTATAGCGGAAGCCGTTGCGTCATGCTCCTTGAGAAGCGCTTCAAATGTCGCACGCTCGGCAGACGCGGGAGGCATAAATTTGTCCCGCATAAAAGTCTCTGCAACCAGCTCATAGAGCGTGAGCACTGTGGCCTGTGGAGCGTCAAACAAAAGCTCTGATGCCGCATCAATGAGGGGTGAAGCGGGGGCTTTATAGAGCGAACACAGCAGGCGCGACAAAAGCGGGAGCGCAGACTCGCGCGGAAGTGTTCGATAGTCCTGAAGCGGATTCCATGAAAGCGGGTACTCAGCTTCCGATGGATCGATGTACACAAGGCGTTCGCGTATGTCTTTCGGCAACCGCTCGATAAACGTTTCAGACAGTTCCCCGCCGGGATCA
>CAZMOI010000042.1:0-468 GCA_964568025.1 uncultured Candidatus Saccharibacteria bacterium | reverse complement strand
CCGAGCAACATCCTGAAGCGCGAGTGTGGCAAAAAAGGGTACTCGTGACTGCGGTCGCGCAAGAACGGTCATTCGTTCCAGTCGATCGGCATCCTTGATACCGAAGCGCACCTGTTGCCCTTTCACGGAAGCTTCGCCGAAATACGTTATTCCGCTTCCCCAATCCATATCAGACCAGTATATGACTTTCTATCAGGTGGCACTAACTGTTTCTTACAACGGCTCGACGGATGCGAGCGCTTTCCGAAGTTCGGTGTATTTGTTCGCAGGGTCCCAGAAGATCCAACTCGTGAGCCCCGAATCATACGTTCCCTTAATCTGCGCTTTAATGTCAGCTTCGGTGTAGTCTTTTCCATAATCAAAATCCTGAAGCCACGGGCGCTGTTTGAGTGCCGAGTACACCTCTTTCGTATACTGCTGGGGCGAGGTAGAGGCAATTGGTGTACCCGCAAGCGTTCGTACGACTGT
>CAZMOI010000041.1:0-6012 GCA_964568025.1 uncultured Candidatus Saccharibacteria bacterium | reverse complement strand
ACAACATCGCCTTGCGATGCGCTTTCAAGAAGTGATAAATGTTTTTCGTATTCACTAAGCTTTGTGTCGATGGCGGGATTAATTCCACGGGCAAGAGCCCCCACAGACTTCAGTCTTTCTATCGTTGTCGCAGACTCGGAGAATATTTTCTGAATGGCGGAAAGCTTCTGTTTAGCGTCGTTTGGAGACATGCCGACAGTATACCCCCACCGTAGAGAAGCCTCTTTGTACGGCGTTATACTGAATACATATGAACAAGCCTCTTATCGCGGGGGTACTTATCCTCCTCCTTTTAGTAGCAGCGGGCGTGTATTTTTTTACTCAGCCCGAAGTAGTGTCCGCTGACCTCGTAGTAGAGGGCGACTATGACGCTCCGAATCTCGCGTTAACCGATGGCGCGAAGCTTCTTGTTACAGGAAACCTTCTCGTCGATCACGGAAAGACGGTCGCATGCGCGAACGGTCCGCTTACGATACACGTTACCGGTGTCGCGACGGTGAACGGCACACTGCAATGTAACGGCGACAAGAGTGCGATACACGTGGTTGCCGAGGGCGGTTTGGTTATGGCAAAAAGCGCAGTGGTTGAATCGAGCGGTAACGTGCAGTTCGTTTCAAAAGAGTCGGAACTACTTACAACGGAAGAAGCGGTCAATGCGAAGTTCGACGAGATAGGCAAGGATAGCGGGCAGGGAATACGCGTAGGCCCTTTGGTATCAGGAGTACCCGCCGTTTTGAACGGTGCGGGGTCAGTAGCATTTCATTCGGGCGCATTCTCGCGCCTGGTACCGACGGCGCACGCGGCGGGACCGGTTGTGATTGCAGGCAAGATGACAGTCGCAACGCCTCCGCCCGGAATCAAACGTTTGGTTATATTTGCGTTTCCTGAAGCAGTCGAAGTGTCGATAGCTGACTTTGAACTCGCGGGACCCGACGGCAGGAAGGGCGAAGACGACAAAGGTGCGAATTGTTCGGCAAAAGGAAAAGACGGCGAAGACGCGTTCCGCTTCACAGCGCAGGCGCCGAACCTTACGGTCAACAACTTTACACTGAAGTTGGGTTCGGGCGGCGCAGGCGGCGATGCGGAATCAAAAGCTGACTGCGACCCCGCACGCGCGGAAGGAGGCAAGGGAGGAGATTCCGGCAACTTTAAAATGATCGGATCGACCTCGTTCTCCATAGAGGGCGCGTTCGACATTATTCCGGGCGACAGTGGTGCGGGAGGCGGCGCGAAAGCCGTCGGAAAAAATGGAGATCCAAATATGAAAGGTGCGGACGCAACTGCCGTAGGCGGTCGCGGCGCGGATAATAAGAAAGTGATGCGCATGCAAGGCACGGTCGCTGGTGCAGCAAATATACGCGTGGGCGACATCGTGGCGGGTCCTGGAGGCTGGGCATCCGCGACGGGAGGGAACGGAGGAAATGCCGACGCATGCGGAAAGGCAGGCGGAGCGGGAGGCAAGGGAAGTGCGACGGGCGGTCGCGGAGGAGATGCGAAAGTGACGTTAGGCGGCGGGGCTACCCGCATGGAACTTGCAGGCGACATCGGAGGTGCGGGTGGCGGAGTCGACTCTTCAGGAGGAGCAGGCGGGAACGGCGGATCATGCGGTGGCGACAAAACGGGTGGTAACGGAGGCGCAGGCGGTCCTGCATTTGCAACCGAAGGCAAGGGTGGAAGCGGATTACACGGCAATGCGTCCGACGGAGCGAACCTTGCGGAGGACGGAGGTAACGGAGGAAACGGCGGCGACGGATGTCGTGAAGGAAAGGGAGGCGCGGGGGGAACGGGTGATCCAAAAGGTACGGACGGTGCAGACGGCAAGAACATGTGTGTTGCGGAAAAACCAAAAACAGAAATACAAATCGGCGGCGGTGGTACCGGGGAAACGGGCGCGTCAGAAAAAATAAAAGTGATACGCCATCAGGGTGACTACATTCCGGTAACGCAATTGCGCATCGGCACTCACGCGGACGGCGCAGGATGTCCCGAGTCACACTGGCACGCAGATCAACCGGTTACGGGACTTTCGGGTAAGACCTACAACGACCCGAACCCAACCGCGTGCGGTTTTGGAATGTTGTCCGAAAATCCCGCCTTCGATCACAGTCGGTAGTAAACGTTTAGAGTAGGAATTGCGCGCGCCTTATTTTTGACATCAATCGATGTTGTGTTAGAATATTTACATGTTTGAAGCAACCGAGGTGCGTGTATTTCGAACCAAGTACGGACGGGAGATGAATGTCCCTATACCGAAAAAAGCGCATCCCACCGACTCGGGACACGACATCTATAATCCCGCAGGATTCATGCTGTGGCCGTCCTTTCTTGGTTGCAAGAAAGTAAAAACGGGAATTGATGTCGATATTCCACTCCAAGTGATTAATGTGAACGGTATGCGCTTTGGTATCGATATGACTATCGAAGGTAGGACTGGCTTACAGCTTAATCTTGTAGAGCCGGGACCAAAAGTGTTTGACCGCACCTATCGAGTAGAGAAGGGCGACCCCGACGGCATCATTATAGGAATGAAAAACGAATCACTTATACCGCGTTGGGTGGGGAAGCACGCGCGGATTGCGCAATTAATTTTCCGTCCGTACCTTATCGCGCAAACCGTTGAGGTTGAAAATCAAGACGAAATCATGCGAAGCACGGAAGCGGGTTTCCGCGGAGCAACACGTTTCGGAGAGTCGGATTTGCAAGGGTAACCCTTCGTGCGGTTATATCGTCGCACCGTCGAGGCCAAGGCGGTCAATGTACTGCTGTATCACTTCAGGATGTTTGCCTTCTTTACAGTCTGTAAGGAATTTTTCCGCAGCCTCGCCGTCCGGGAACGTCATGTAGGCAAGAGCGCCTTCACAAACCGCATTAATGTTTATTCTTCCTGCAGGTGCGGATTCGCTACTGACGAAGCGGACTGATTCCAGCAACGGTTTAAAGTCGAGGCGAAGTTTTGAATCGGTATCAAGAAACTGTCCCGTAATGACGTACATATATTCACCATGGGCGACGATGACGTTTTCAGACGCATAGAGACCATCTGCCATGTAACCAATTGCATTCGCGCCGCCGATAACTAGTTCGGACTCGTCCGCGCTCATTTTTAAGTTGTAGTTTGAGTATTCTTGGTTGTCCATCGCCCAGTCGAGCGGGAATTGCTTCGCCTCGTTTTTAAATACATGAATTGCAATAACAGGGGGCCCTTCACCTCCAACCGGAGGGTTCGATGTTATACGCGCATGATCTGCGCTTTCCATAAGAATGACCGTGCGTAGGAGTTTTGTTTCGCCCTCGCTCGGTTGCCTTTCTTCAAGGACATAACCTGAGCCTCCGGTCGGGTAGTCAAACGCAAGTCTGAGAGTGGTGTCGGAGTATGTTGCTGATTCTGTATTTTCAGCAGGTGTCTGGGCAGAGTTGAAATACATATAGCCGGCAAATCCCAAGATTCCGACTATGACGAGCGCGAGTATGCCTTTGTGCATGTGGTGAAAAATATAAAAAATAAGGTACTCCTGTTCAGACGGTGCACCACTATAAATCTTACTAGGTTTCTGTACCTGCACTGTATAGTGGCTGGGGGTATACTGAAAACATGAGAGCTTTTCTGATAGTCGCGGTTCTTATCGGTGCGGTTGTCGCCGGGTATTGGTTCGTAAACGAAGCACAGGCACCCGTCAAAGAAATCGAAGAGGGAATGTCTGCGATTGATACGGTGCTACATGCCACCTTGCAGGTTCCCGAATTGGATGCGGTTGTTACGTTGAAAGACGGCGAGGCGTTTTTTGAAATCGCACCTGAATCGGTTGCTCAAGGAAGCATTTCGCTTATTCCAAATACCATAGCCGAGTGGAGCACCGGTGCACGAAAGGATGTTTCGGCCGCTTTTGCGGTTAATTCCGGAGGTTCGGGCGTGTTTGTATACATGGTGTTGTTCGACGCTTCCGGAGATACGCTTGTCAAAAAGTCAGAAGCGTATCTTGGCGACCGTATCAACATTACTCGTGTCGGTGTGGGCGAGTTAGCGCACGGAGATGCGGACTATAGAATCACCGTACAAACACTGGAACGGAAAGACGGCGAGGCGTATGCTTCTACTCCATCTGTTGCAAAAACGCGAACGCTGTATGTTACAGACCAGGGGCTAGAAGAAATTGAGCCGGGTAGAGATGATTCGTAGAGATGTGGCAAGCTGATATAGTGATTGTATGAAAAAGCAAAACCCCTACAGCCAATTTAAACAAAAGAAGCAAAATATTTCCCCGAAATACGGTACGGGCAAGTTCGGCAACAACCGTGTAGGCTCAGCGCGTCCGGGTGCGAGAGGGAAGTAGGAAACTCTGTCGTTACCTAGGAGCGCACTTTGCACAACGGCACCTGCCGTTTGAGAGGTAGTCTTTGAAATATTCTTTGCCGTAGTCGTAGGTCAGCTCTTCGCCTGCTCGTATCGCGCGCATAGCGCGGATAAACACACGACCCGTGGGGCCCACCGCTTCGGCGTTTGGGCGACAGGAGTGGTTGATAAAACGTGCTTTGTTCGAAGGAATGTTGCCGTCAATTGTTACACCCCGCGCTACTTCAAAAAAGTATCTGCCGGCGCGCTCTTCCGCTTCTTTCTTTGAAATTTTCCGTCCCGTGTATTCCGTTATACACGCGCCTTTCCGAATAGCAGTTTTGGTAAAAAGCCCCCGCCCCGTCGTAGTGCGTTGTACGGACAATACAAAATTGCCGGGAGTAAACCGCGGAGGTAGCTTTTTCATGAACTAACCTGCTACTTGCGTTTCTTCTTGCTTGCCTTTGCGGCGAGCATTACTTTCTTTGCTGCAAGACGCTTCGCAGTTTTGTGCGGTCGCTTGTATTTCTTTTTCGGACTAACGCCGTGGCTATTTACACCCATATTTTTTATTAGTTAGGTATGTCTCATACTACTACACTTCGCAAGTATCGTTCGCATAATGCGCGTACTACGCGTTCTCCAAATCCGCTATCACTATCTTCTTCATCCCCATAAGCTTTTGAAATGCCGCAGGTTTCAGGACCAAATCTTCAATGTTTGCAGGATTAATCTGCCATGAAAGCCCGTACTTGTCTTTGCACCACCCGCACACGCTTTCCTGACCGCCGTCCGAGGTCAGCTTGTCCCAGTAGTAGTCGATTTCCGCCTGGTCTTTGCAGGAAATATTAAACGATACGGATTCGTTGAATTTAAATTCCGACCCCGCGTTTATTGCCACAAATTGCTGACCAAAGAGTTCGAAATAAATCGCCAGCACCTTACCCGCAAATTCTTTCTGGAAATCCTGTAGTCCTTCTTGCGGGTAATAGGTCGTGGTAATGATTTTTCCTTCGGGAAAAATTGAGAGGTAATAATTGACCGCTCCTTCAGCGTTTCTATCAAACCACAAATTCGCAGTTATCTTTTGCATCCGCTAATGATAGCAGGGGAGAAGTACGAGCTAACACCGATTGTCCAAATGTAGCAATTTTTTTAATTTTCCAGTCGTGATATTGTTTAGCCATGCCCGAAAATTCCCTTAACCTCGAAGCAAGAGATAGGGAGCCGCTTGTCCCGTATGTATCCCTCATCATTACTCCCGGTCTTGAGCCGGAGCTGATTGAAGGTCCTGCACGTCATGCTGAAAGTCTCGTTCTGGTTACGAACGCACTCGGTTCATTACCCACGAATCTTCACGAAACTGTAGGCACAATCATCTCTTCGGGAAAACCTGTGTTTGGCGTACCCGATACTGTTGATACGCATCTTGAACTGAGTGGGGAGCTTGAGCGACAGACAGCGGCTCTTGGTGTTACCTATATTCCGGGGGTTAACGTAACGAATGAGGCGCTACTCTGTAAGGTCATTAAGCAGGCAGTATCAGAAGGACTAAGGGGAACGGAGTTGCGAGATGCTGTCATTAAATCTTTCTCCGCTTCAGCAAAATAGTGAAAGCGTGCCATCGTATTGTGCCGCCTGTTAACGCGACGCGCATTAATGGCACGCCAGACTCATGTTCT
>CAZMOI010000040.1:5561-6705 GCA_964568025.1 uncultured Candidatus Saccharibacteria bacterium | reverse complement strand
TGCCAAGATTTTTCTGTCTCCTTCGGAAACGGCAACAACGGAGGGTTCGTGGAGCACGATTCCGCGTCCCGGGACGTACACCAGTGTTGTTGTAGTTCCCAAGTCTATTCCGAGTTTAGGCGCCAAAAATAGCATGAGTTGAGTTCTTAGAGTGTATCGCTTCGTACCCTCTTACGCAAAAAAGCTCCCCTGGTATAGTGAGCCTATGGAAGGCGAAGCAAAGTTCGGACCTCGAAACGAAAGCGGGTATCAAGACCCATGGCCCAAACGCTATCTGTTAGGTTTTTTGAGCGCAATAACAGGCGGTCTCTTCAAGTACGAAAAGAAGTAACTGGCTTAATCTTTGAGCATTTAGATGCGCTCGATGCGAACGCCTACCGCTTGGAGGCGTTTTTCAATAGACTCGTATCCGCGGTCGATAAGCTGGGCATTCCCCACCTTCGACTTACCTTTCGCAATTATGGCGGCGAGCATGAATGCAAGTCCCGCACGAATGTCGGGTGTATCAATGTCCGCGGCGGAAAGCGCAGTTTTTCCCCGAATGTTTGCGCGATGAGGCGAAACGATTTTGATATCGGCTCCCATTTTTACCAACTCGGTTGTGTAATTCAGCCGTCCGTCAAAAATACTTTCAATCATGACCGACTCTCCTTCCGCCTGGGTTTCAAGTACCAAAAACGGCGGGTGTGCGTCGGTGGGGAAACCCGGATACTCGTGCGTACGGAGGCGTGTCGGAATGATTTTTTCCGGAGCGCGAACCGTAATCGAATCTCCCGAGATTGATATCGGCACTCCCATATAAGAGAGTGCGTTAAGTACGGCATCGAGATGTGCGGGCTCGGAACCCGTCACGGTAAGAGAGCGCGCAGCGAGTGCGCCAAGGGCGAGGAAACTTGCCGCTTCGATGCGATCAGGAATGATACGAAACGGGGTTTGAGGAGGAGTAAGGTGCGACGGGTATACGACGATAGTCGGTGTGCCTGCCCCTTCTATTTTAGCTCCGCATTTTTTCAAATATTCCGCAGTCGACACGACTTCCGGTTCCATCGCGCAGTTTTTTAACGTTACGGGTGCATTCGCCTTTGTAGCCGCCATCATGACGGCTTCGGTTCCCGTAACGGTAACAACGCGGAAAAATATTTCT
>CAZMOI010000040.1:0-5551 GCA_964568025.1 uncultured Candidatus Saccharibacteria bacterium | reverse complement strand
CCGAAAGACCCTAAGGGGCCGAAAGCGTATATGTGTCCCCTGTTTCGGAAAAGACCGCACCTAATGTTACGAATGCCGATATAAAAAGATCGATAGGTCGTTCGCCGATAACGTCGCCTCCGGGATGCGGGAATGTGACGGAACCGGTTCGGGCAAGAATGGCGCCGATTAACAGTACGCTCGCACGAAGCGACTTCGCGAGTGTCGGGTCCATAACGGAGTCATGAACGTCACGCGCATTCACGGTAAGCGTACGGTCGGAGCGCGAGACGAACGCACCGCACCCTTCGAGCAATCGTCCCATTGCAACGACATCCGAAATCCCGGGTACGTTTTCAAATTTAGTCTCACCCTCTACAAGAAGCGATGCCGCAAGTGCGGGTAGCACTGCATTTTTTGCGCCGTACACAGGAATAGAGCCTTCAAGGGTTTTCTCGCCCTGAAGCCCCTCAATCACAAATGTCGTACCTGCCATGAGCCCAAGTATACGGGGCTTTTCGTTATCCACACAGGGAGATTTGACAATTTGTCATTTTATATGGTATAATATATCTGTGGCTAATGAGGCACTGGAACTACGCGAACCGATAGAAGAAAGCGCCAAACAAGCGCTCGATGCAATCGGCACCGCCTTCACGGCGCTTTCTGGGACATTGGTTCCCATGGAGATTGGGAGGGGTCGCCGCAAACACCAGCGAAGCGGTTGGTTCTTAAATTCATACGAGAAAAGATATCTTTCCGTTTTGGAAAAGAAACTGGGGTGGAAGAAAAAAGATTTTGCACGCGTCGTTGCCTACCTTAAGGAAGCTCCTGACACGCGCGGATACGAAGAGGGCGAAGTACGGAAACTTATCACCCACTACGGGTCAGAAGAAGCATTCGCAGAAGCTCCGCGCGCAGTTGCCGAGGCATTTTGGAAAAACAAAAAGAAACAGCCTGTTAAAAACATGCTCGCGCGAATCGCTCTTCACCCGAACGCCCTTGATCCGGCAAAAGATGCTGAGCGAGGAATAGACACCACAACCCTTACGGGTGTATCCATGGAGGGCGAATCCCGGGAAATTGAGTCTCTACTCTGTCAGCTGGGCGAAGGAAATATGATACGTGCTACGAAAAGCAATACGGGAGTTTTGGTAAATAAAGTTATTTTCTTCAAAACCGGAGAAAACGGCCGACCTGTCGGATTATGCGTACGCGATGTACGCCTTCCGAACGGTCAGGTTTTTCTTGCCGGTATGTTTTACAATGCCGACCCTGATACGCGTGGCAAGCTCGAACGTCAGGAATACGACACAAGGAAAGGCGCGACGGGCATCCGGCAAATCGACATGCCACGCAGTGTATGGAACCCGGTGCGCGCGATACGAGACAGAAGAAAAATCGGAAAAGAGGCGTGGGGGGCGGTAACAAAGCAGGTTAAAGAAAAAAACTAAATTTCGGGGGTTGGCGTTAGAATGGATGCATGTACTCAGTTCGGGTCATGCCGGTTGCCAAAGGAATTTTCAAGGACTACCTGACGTTCTTTTCGCGTGAAAAAATTCCCGAGGGTTCGGTGGTTGAAACTAACATACGCGGACGAAAAGTTCCGGGGATTGTTCTTGAAGTAACGGACGTGCGTGACCTGAAGTCGGACATCCGCTCGGCTGACTTTGCATTAAAAAAACTTGAACTTGATACGGAACCTACGCGAGTCTTTTCTTCTGAATTTATTGCGGCGATACGAGAAACCGCCCGCTTCCACGCTGCGTCCGACAGTGCGGTAGCCGCATCACTTGCACCCGCATCTATCCTTACTTCCCTTTCCGGTGTCGCCGAGGCGCCAATTCGAAAGACTCCGGAGAAAAGCGCGACCAAATCCGAAGTGGTGTTGCTTCAAGCGGAATATGCGGAGCGCGTGCGCACCTATCGCAACCTCGTGCGTGAAGCGTTCGCGCGTAAATCATCCGTTATGATTCTGGCACCCACCGTGTCGGAAGCGGAACGCCTGTCAAAAGAGCTGTCTCGCGGAATTGAAGACAGCGTCATTGTGTTGACCGGGGACATGCCAAAAAAGAAATTCCTGACCCACTGGAACCGTACGCTTACCTCACCCGAGCCGTGCGTCATTATAGGAACCCCGCTCGCTCTCTCCCTGCCGAGGCACGACATTGACACACTGGTAATTGAGCGGGAAAGCGCAAAAAGTTACCGAGCGCTTCAGCGCCCGTACCTTGATATGCGTCATGCCGCGGAATACGTCGCAAAAGGCTGGGGGGCGCGTTTTATACTAGCGGATTTTCCTCTGCGTTCAGAAACGCGCCACCGACTTGAAGGACACGAGGCAGACGAGCTATCCCGCATGCAGGTGCGCCCCCAAGGCACGACAGAGGTCGGTATTGTTGACACGCGCCCCCAGGATTCGAAACGCGGAGAGAAACGAGTTTTTACCACCCTCTCAACCGCAACCAAAGACGTACTTAAAGAAGAACTCCGAAAAGGAGGGCGTGCGGTCGTGTTCGCCGCGAGGCGCGGTATCGCACCACTAACCGTCTGCAACGACTGCGGAACTCCCGTCACTGATCCGGTGTCTGGAACTCCCATGGTCTTGCATAAAACGGAGAAAGGGAATGTTTTTATTTCCGGCTACTCCGGCGCGGTTATTCCGGCGGAAACTTCCTGTCGGGTATGCGGAGGATGGAACTTAGCAACGCTTGGCATCGGCATAGACCGGGTATATGACGAAGTAGTAAAAGAATTCCCCGACGCACAAGTTATTCTTTTTACAAAAGACACGGCACCAACACACCGCACGGCGCAAAAACTTTCAGACAAGTTTTACGGCGGTAACAACGCAATCATCGTCGGGACGGAGCGCATGCTCCCCTATCTTTCCGCTCCGGTTGAAATAAGCGCGGTTGCATCAATTGATAGCCTCTTGTCACTCCCCGCCTGGAGAGCACACGAACACGCACTGTCTATTCTTTTCTATCTGCGTGAACGCGCTGAAAATAGACTGATTATTGAAACAAGGCAACCCGAACATGTCGTTATGAAAACAATTGAATCCGGCAACCCGGCGGACTTTTACCGTGAAGAGATACAGGAACGTGAGAAATATTCGTATCCGCCGTTTGCGGTATTCGTAGGATTGACCGCGCTTGGCGGTAAAGCGGAGGTGGAGAAAGCGCGGGAGTTGATTGAGTCTTCCTTCAAAGACTACGACTTGGTGGGGCCCATGCCCGCGGAAGCGCGCGAGAAAAACATATGGAGTGCAAAAGCGGTTATCCGTCTTTCTAAGGGCACCTGGCCGGACGAAGCGTTACTGGAGAAACTCAAATCTCTTCCGCCGAACATCCTCATCGCCATAGATCCCGACGAGCTGGTCTAAGTGTGAGTACGCGTAATGAACAAAAACCCAAAAGAGGTAGAATAGTGTTTCATGGTAAAAAAGATACCCAAAACAGATCCTATCGTAACTAAGGGCGCACAAGTGCTGTCGGAGCCTACAAAAGAGGTTCCGAAGGACCTGTTCGGAACGGCGGAACTGAAAGACATAGTTCGGCGGATGTCCGCGACGTTGCGCACAAAAAAACACGGCGTTGCTATAGCGGCAAACCAGATAGGTATCCCATACCGCATATTCGTAGTGCGGGGTTTTGCCCTTGAAGACAAAGAACGCTCCGACGAAGACCCTGACCGTGCATTCATAAATCCGCAAATCGTTAACCTTTCCCGCAAAAAAGAACCGATGGAAGAAGGATGCCTCTCGGTTCCGGGGTGGTACGGGCAGGTAAAGCGCGCACTCAAAGCAACCGTGCGTGCGTATGACGAGGAAGGAATCCGATACGAGCGCGGATCGTCCGGTTTACTTGCGCAAATATTTCAGCACGAGCATGACCATCTGGAAGGTGTATTGTTTGTCGAAAAAGCGACAGAGCTTGTAGAGATACCAGCGGAAAAAGACGAAGACGAGGAACTTGCGCCGACATCTAAAAAATGAAGTACGCTTTTTTCGGAACTCCGCACTTTGTCGTACACGTGCTTGACGCACTTCAGGTTGCAGAGCTTCCGCCTGACCTGATAGTCACCCAACCTGACCGTCCGGCGGGACGCGGGTTACTTCCCCGCAAATCTCCCGTAAAAGAATGGGCGGAGAAAAATAATATCCCCATTGCAGAACCTCTTGCACTCGACCCCGCGTTTATCGCATCCCTTAAGGGTTTTGATCTGTTCGTCGTCGCGGGTTACGGCAAAATTCTTCCGAAAGAACTGCTCGCCGTGCCGAAACATGGCACGCTCAATGTTCACCCGTCACTGCTCCCGCTTTTCCGTGGTCCATCCCCTATCGAAAGCCAAATACTCTCTGACGCTAAAACAGTAGGCGTCTCAGTTATTCTTCTTGACGAAGAAACCGACCACGGGCCCGTACTTGCGCAAAAGTCTTTTATCCCGGAAACGTGGCCACCGATGCGAAGCGAATTGGAAAAACTGTTATGGAGCGAGGGCGGGACACTCCTTGCCGAATCACTGCAACCCTACGTGAACGGAACGCGTGTACCTACCGAACAAGAGCACGACAAAGCAACGTTCACGCCAAAGATGTCCAAAGAAGACGGGCTCATCGAGCTTACAAGTAACGCCTACACGAACTACCTCAAATACTGCGCGTATGAAGGATGGCCCGGTACGTATTTCTTTGCCGAGCGGGGCGGGAAAAAGATCCGCGTGAAAATTGCGGAAGCATCATATGAAAACGGTACATTCAAGATACTGCGTGTGATTCCAGAGGGAAAAAAAGAAACGGCGTTTGAAGATTTCAGGCGCCAAGGTTCCTGAAAAAATCCTTAACCGCTGCCCCTCCGCGCCGTATAAGGTCGTTACGTTTTGTTTTCATATGACGAAGGCGGTTAGTGCCTTCGTCAGTCATCGCGTCTATTGCCGCATGCAGAGTTTCTCCTGAAGCTTCCATACGCATGACTTTACCGTTTGAAGAAAAGTTAACTTCCGCCCGATACGGCTCGGAAGTTTTAGGAGGAAATGCCTGAAGCTCTACTTCAAAAAGATTCGTAGTGTCGGAGGTATCAACCAATTTCTCGAACCGCGCGAGTTTCTGCTCGACGTATGCCCTGAGCTCGTCGGTTAGCAATATGTCGCCTGTTACTTTAATTTTCGTCGGTACCATATATCCTTACCATTTTAGAACGTTCGCGCGCCCCTTTGATAATAAGAACGTTTTTCTTGGGGACGGAGAAATGTTCCGCGATAAGTTCCCGTACCCGGTCATTCGCCCTATCCCCCTCTGTAGGCTCCGTAACACCGACGCGAAGCGTATTAAACGGAGCCTCTTCCAGATACTCGCGAGGCGCATTTGGTGTAACCCGAACTTTTATTTCCTTCACGTAGATTCAGTATACCAACCGGTATTTCCCGAATAGAAAAAACCACCCGTAAGGATGGTGTTTTTCTAAAGACGAGGCGAATCTAAATCTTGAACGAATTCGCGAAATGTCCTATGAACGGCAATTCTTTCTCCTTCCCCTGGAACACGTTCACCAGGCCGATAACCATAAGG
>CAZMOI010000039.1:463-7050 GCA_964568025.1 uncultured Candidatus Saccharibacteria bacterium | reverse complement strand
CCAACTAGCTGATACTGCGCAGGCCGATCCCAAAGCGATAAATCTTTACTCCTTAGAGACCATCTGGTATTGCGCCATCTTTCGATGGAATATCCCAGACTTTGGGGTACGTTCCTACGTGTTACTACCTCGTCTGCCGTGGGTCTAAACCCACTCGACTTGCATGCCTTATCCACGCCGCCAGCATTCACCCTGAGCTAGGATCAAACTCTCAGCTAAGATTCATGCCTTCAATTGAAAGGCACGAATCAACAGACGAGACAGAAGAAAAAACAAGCTCTTGGTTACTCCGTCGAACGAGGAGCGAAGCGAATGCGAGCATTCATTTCGTCCGAGTAACGACGGTGCTTCTTATGTTTTACATAAGAAACTCATTTCCTATTTGCATAGGAAACTTAATTTTTTCCCACCGGATGCTGTCCGGCAGGAATACTGGTTTGTTTGTGATTGTACATAGTTGACCTTGCCAGAATTCTGGATTCCGACAAGTGTCATATTCAGTTGTCAAAGGACTCTCTGGAATAAAGCTAGGCTTTGCTGACTTCGCTCGCTCGGAAGTAAAAGTAAACTTTTGCTTCTCTCGCTCGCTTGTCAATAAAAAAGCCGAAGCTCACGCTTCGACACCAAAGAAGAATTACTTTCGTTCAAATTGAATCGATAGTTACTCTGTCATCGGCATCAAGTTGTGAAGATTAGCTTCCCCGTCCTTTGAGCCTTGGAAGACTCTTGGGAACAGTCCGTCCAGCCAGAGCTGGGCGTTTGCGCATACTACCCGACCCCCTCTATAGAGTCAAGGAAGGCCTAAAACGGTCTTTTGGGGAGAAACTGGGGACAATATAAATGCTATATTGAGCCGTAGAATCGTATGTTTTGGGATCAAAAGCCCGTTACAGTTATATCCCTGGGGGGCTCCGTCCTTGCCCCTGAGGGGCCTGACGCGCCATTTATAAAGGCGTTCGTCGAAGCCATACAAGAGAGGGTCAAGGGCGGTAAACGCTTTGTTATCGTAACCGGGGGCGGAAGAACCGCACGAAACTACTTCCAGGCGCTTCAGGCTATCGGTAACGATAATCCTTCTGACGGCGACTGGATTGGAATATACGCGACACACCTTAACGCGCAATTGGTGCGACTCGCTTTCGGAAGCTCGGCACATCCCGAAATAAATACTGACCCGACAAAGAAAATGAATTGGAACTCTCCCGTTCTCATAGCGGGAGGTTGGGTGCCGGGACGCTCGACGGACTACGACGCAATACTCCTCGCAAAAATGTACGGCGCAAAAAACGTCGTAAATGTTTCGAACATCGACTACGTGTACACTGCTGATCCGAAAAAAGACCCGCTCGCGCAACCGATTCCGAAAATATCTTGGACTCAGCTTATCGCCATGCTTCCGGCGGAATGGTCCCCTTCCATTTCTGCACCGTTTGACCCTATCGCCGCACGCGAGGCACAAAAAAGAAATATTTCAGTTTCAATAGTGAACGGAACGGATTTGAAAAATACCCTGGCCTCAATAGACGGCCAGGAGTTCAAAGGAACTATCATTGCTTCATAAACGGGCCTCCTGTATAGTTTTCATCCTATGGGAGTCATTGAAGGATGCCTTTACTGCGAGGCCAACATGACCAACGGTTGTAGCTATTGTCTGTCCCCTTCAGAGATGGCTTTAAAACTCCGAAGAATGCAACCTGAATTTATGAAAAATGCAGTAGAGTCGGATCCCAACAGTTCTTACTCAACGCAAGAATATCTCTCTCCTGCCAGCCGAAGAAAGGTAATAAAAAAACGAAAAGCGGGTATCCGCCTTGTCGCAAGTGAGGGAGAAATAGTAAACCCAAACAAACGAACTCGCAGGTAAGTTACTTTTTCTTTTTCGAAACCTCTTCCTTCGGCTTCTGCATTTTCTCAAGCGTGACGAGCATTGGGGAACCGAAAAATACGGATGAGTACGTACCGGCGACGATGCCGATGATTAAGGCGAGGACAAAGTAGCGGGTTATTTCGGGACCAAAGAAGTACAGTGCGACAAGCGCGAGCACGGTCGTAAACGAAGTGTTAATGGAACGTGAAAGGGTTTGATTGATAGAACGCCCGACTACGTCTTCGAACGGTTCTTTGAAATTCTTTTCTTTGTTTTTGTGCAGATTTTCGCGTACGCGGTCAAACACAACGATAGAATCGTGAACGGAGAATCCGAGAATGACGAGAATTGCCGTTACAAAGAGTGTGTCCACTTCCGCTCCGTAGAAGTGGCCGAGCGCAGCAAACGCACCAAGCGGGATGATGACGTCGTGAGCAAGCGCGAGAAGCGTTATGAAACCATATTTCCAGCTTGAAACCGGTTCGGAAACTTTGCGGAACGCAAACATGATGAAGAGAGCGATAGCAACAAGTACGGCGATAATCGCCCATACTGATTTGGTCTGAAGCTCGGAACCGATAACGGGACCGATAGAGTCAAAACGTTTTTCTTCGTACTGTAATGTGCCGTTCAGGGTTAATGCTCCCTTTACTGCTCCATACTCCTCCTGAGACAAAAACGGAGTGCGTATGATGTAGCCCGCCTCCCCTGTCGCACGAACGGAAGCACCTTCAATACCGGAGCCCTGAAGAATTTCAATAATATCTGCCTGTGCCGGAACAGGCGCGGAGTACTCGACTTCAAGAAGCGAACCTCCCTTAAAGTCGATACCAAACTTCAATCCCCAGACGAAAAACGAGGCGAGTGAAACTAGTATCAAAACCGCCGAAAGGATATAGAACGCACTCCTATGTTTTACGATCCACATATTATTTCGATAAGCCGTGACCGAATAAGAAGTTTGCCACCTTTGAGTGTGCAAGTCCGAGCGATATCAAAAGCGTGCGGGTAACGGTCGTTGCGGTAAACATCGAAACCAAAACGCCGAGGACGAACACCAAGGCGAAGCCCTTGATAACCGCGGTCCCTCCCAGCCAATAGAGAATGACGCCGGTGATGATTGACGAGAGGTTCGAGTCGCGGATAGAAGACCATGCGCGATGAAAGCCTTTGATTGCTTCAGGTAACGGCTTCCCTGCCTCAAGCTCTTCTTTGGTGCGTTCGAAAATAAGGATGTTCGCGTCAACCGCCATACCGATAGAAAGAATGAACGCCGCAAGTCCCGCGACGGTGAGTGTTACCGGAATGAGTTTAAAGAGCGCGAGCGATATCGCGACATACATAAGAAGCGCGACAACAGCCACCACTCCCGGCAAGCGATACCACACGATCAGAAACAGTGCGACCAATGCAAACCCCCACAACCCCGCCATGACGCTCTGCATAAGTGCGGTGTCGCCCAAGGACGCCCCGATAGTCTGGCTTGATGCAAGAGTAATAGGTACCGGAAGCGCGCCGAAGTTAAGGTTTCGAACCAATTCTCTCGCCTCTTCGGGAGTAAAGTCACCGCTAATGGTTGCGGTGCCGTTCGGTATTGCTTCCTGAATAACCGGTGTGGAAATAGGAGCGCCGTCGAGAAAGATTCCGAGAACTACCCCTACATTTTCCGTAGTGATATTTTTGAAAAGCTCCGCTCCTTCCGCATTAAAGTTAAGAACAATGATAGGAGTATTCGTAAGGACACCGCTTGCCCCTTGCGCAAACTGCAACTGTGCGTTCGCAAGAAAGCCCCCGGTCAGACCCGTTGGGATGTATGAGGTGCTGGTACCCAACCCCTCCGCAAGACGGAAGTCCAACACTGGGGTCTTGCCGATAGCGTTAATTGCATCCTGTACGTTCGTGACGCCCGGTAGCTCTACAACGAGACGATTTTCCTGTCCCGACACCCCGCCCTTCTCTACCTGTACCAGGGGTTCCGATACGCCGAATAGGTTAACGCGCCGCTCAACAACGTCGCGGAGAGATGTCATTGCTTCTGCAGGATCACCTACAAGACCACTGGTATCTGCCTGATATAAGAGGTGTGTTCCGCCCGCGAGGTCGAGTCCCAGTTTGTAAGGCACCTGAGGTACACCGGCTAGCGCCGCCACCTGAAGACCCGAGGCGAACCAACCAATAGCGGCCCCTGCAAGGAGAAGTAGAAACGCGATAACTCGGACTTTCAACATGGTGGCAGAATAGCAAATACAAACGACCTATTCCAGGAGCCCGGCGAATAGACACAGCTATAAAAAAGTGGTATTGAAATACTCATGAAATCGCGTTTTTTCTCCCTCGAAAGCGGGATGCACGTGGTTACCAAGGAACGAATTATCTTCCGGGGCGACACTACCGAAGGGTTGGTAACCGAAGTGGCGCAGTGGTACCGACCCGATGACCTGAAAGCATTATTCGGTAAGTTGTTTGGTGCGTCGGATTCCTTGCGGTTTGCTTCGTATGTCCAAACCGAAAAACCACTTCCAATCGGACGATACTACCAGGGCGTTCCGGATGTGTACGACTCTCCTCGCTACGGTCTCCCGCCAAAGTCAGATTCGTTTTAGAAGCGAAGCGTACAAATCGTCTGTATACGGCATCGCGATTTCGGAGCGAGGTATTTTTTTGCCCGTAAACACAACGGGGGCTTTCTCGATAACCGCGAGCGGTTGACGCTCGCTTCCCTCTCCCATCGTTATCATTCCTGCGGTTGCCAGGGAATCCGCACTATTCGCCGATGCGAATTTAAATTTTCTACCAAATAAATCCTTCTTTCCTTTATACTCTTTTACACCCTTAAACCCCGCGTACCCAAGCGCTACACCGACAACCCCCCTTCTCAGCGGAAGAATAACCGAATCAACGACAACAACGCCAAGTTTTTTTATTTTGTAATGAGCGCGGAGTGTGCGACGCAGTGAACTTGCCGAACTGTAGCTGTCTTTCGGAAGAAGCACGAGTTTGCCGTTTCCGTTCGACTCATCAATTCCGGCATTCGGCATCATGATGCCGTCCGTCAACGTAAGGCGAGGCTTCTTTGATTTTCCTGTATGGGGAGCTGTGCGCTTTTCCGAAAGAGAGACTATTTTTGAAGAAACAACCACTATGCTTCCCTCTTTGAGGCTACGGATGTGCGCCCTAACAAAATCGGGAAGGCTGTCGCCTTCCCGAAAAAGTTTAGTTTTTACCGGAGTTACTTTCATCTTTTTCTTTCAGAAGCTTGATGCCGATGTAGGACAGTGGCGTATACAGGAACCCCATACCCACCTTGTAGAGCCACCACGGAATAGCGATGCCGATAATCGTAGAGAGCGGAAGAACGCCGACGTACGCTATCGCCATAAAGAGCGCAGTGTCCAAAAACTGCGACCAGAGGTTGGAGAGGTTGGAACGGAGCCAAAAACCGATCTTGCCGAGCTTGTCCTTAAAAAAGAAAAACGCGAGGACGTCCTGATACTCCGCAACAATAAATGCGACAAGCGAGGCTATCGCGAAGCGTACCGACAGACCGAACACGTCGTTGTAACTTTCCATAGGTACCGGCAAGCGATGACCCCACGGCATAGCGAGCGAAAGGAACGAATACGCAATAAAAAGCGCGGTTGCAACAAACCCGGCAAGGACGAAGTACTTTGCCACCTTTTTACCGTACACTTCCCCGATTACGTCGGTCATGATGAAGACGAACGGGAACATGAAAATACCCACGGAAAGCTGGGTGTCGAAGATAAAAGGCATCAGCTTCGCGCCGAGGGTATTCGCCGCAAAAAGCGAAACAAGATACACGCCGAGCGCGATAAGTAATTTTTGAAGTTGTCGTTCAGTGAGTTGAATCATAACTATATGATGAGCTTGCAAAGCTTGAATAAAGGAAGTCCGAAGTTTGCAAGCGTTGTCAGATCATAGGAATTTATACTTCTGAAGCGTACGATGCCTCGTACTGGCGCGCAAGCGCGATAAGATTTGCGAAAATCTCGACGACGACTATGGGGCCCAAGCCCTTCGGCACAGGCGTAAACACACTTGCCATTTTTGCACAATCAGGGTGCGCGTCGCCTACTAGCTGACCGCCAAGCTCCGATGCGCCCGCGTCCAGTATTACCACCCCCTCCTTTATCATGTCGGGCTTCAGAAGGTGCGATACGCCCGTTCCAAGAACGATAATGTCAGCTTTTTTTGTATGGAAACCGACATCGTCTCCTTTGACCAAAATTTTCGGCTTGGCGCCAAGGCACCTGAACATAACTTCGGCTGGCTTTCCAACGAGCCTCCCTTTACCCACGATAACGACGTTCGCATCCTTCAGCGGAACGTTGTATTGCTGACACACGTAGCGCATCGCAGCGGGAACCGGGGGCGTTGCAAGAAAGTCACAGCGCTTTAATTCCTGAAACGATGCGTCCGACATGACATCCACATCGAGCATATGCGGAATGGCATTTTTAACGTAGTCGACATCAAGTCCCCGCGGAATCGGGAGCTGGAGAATAATGCCGTTATGTATGGAAGCTTTCTTTATCGCCTTAATCAGGTCTTCTTCCGTGCACGTTTCAGGCAGTCGGTACTCGACTACTTTAATATTTAAAGATTCTGCAGCGCGTTTCTTGATACCCACGTACGAGGCCGTTACTTTATCTGTCGTTGCGATAATGACCCCCAAGGAAAGATCGGCAAGATGCTTACG
>CAZMOI010000039.1:0-453 GCA_964568025.1 uncultured Candidatus Saccharibacteria bacterium | reverse complement strand
CGTTTTTCGGCTAAAGCTGGTCCATCAATAGTGATTCCCATAAAAATGAAAAATGTCCTTCACGGACGCTCGTATAGTAGCATGCGGGCTTTGTAATTTTCCTTAGCTTTTCCGGTACTCCTTGTACCAGTCAACAAAGCGGGAAACTCCCTCTGAAACCGACACTTTTGGCTCAAACCCGAGCATGTTTCTTGCCTTTTCGACCGAGGCATATGTTTCAGGCACGTCCCCCATCTGCATAGGCTTCTCTATAATCTGTGCCTTAGTTCCAAGTGCCCCTTCAAGAACCGAGACGAACTCACGGAGGTGAACCGGTGCCCCTCTACCTAGGTTATATATCTGAAAGCCCTGCGGTTTCTCGAGCGCCAATACAAACCCCTGCACGATGTCGTCTATATAGGTAAAGTCACGACGCATGTCGCCTCCGTTGTAGAGTTCTATCGGCTCGCCTTT
>CAZMOI010000038.1:0-7653 GCA_964568025.1 uncultured Candidatus Saccharibacteria bacterium | reverse complement strand
CGTTACATGCTTATGATGGTGCGTAAGCCTTAGCACCTCTTCGTAGGTATCGTCTGTTTTTCTTGCCTGCTCCAAGAAAGCATCGCGCTCCAAATCCGGAATGCGCTCATGCAAAGCTTCATACACCGCCTCTGCATCTTTAATAAGGGTCGGATTTAACGCAATCGTATATCCGGTTGCCTGGGTTGCCGCAGATATAAGTGCCCCGTCTTTTGACGTAAAGTAGATACTTCCCCGATCCATCTGGTTCGGGCTTTGCTTTACGTACTGCGCCTCCGCTTTGTTTCTGAATTCCTCTCCCCGCATAACCTGCAGGTCATATAGGCGGACTATCAAAACTCCCGCCACCAGCAGTAATGCGACTGCAATAAAACGAATTTTCCACGCAAATTGAGAGCGCATGAGTACTGCCTAATGGTAGCGCACAGGACTAGCGGTTACCCAAAGAAAGCGAGTCAATCTTTCCTACAAACGTTCTCTCTGCAAGCGAAACATACCCATGTTCCCGCGCCCACGATTCTGTTATTGACTCGGTTCTCGAGAGGTACTGTGCTTCAAGCCGGGCAACCTCCGCCGACAGGCGTGTCGCCTCCCGAGACAGTTCCTCCCGGGCTGCAACGTGCATAACGGAGGTCATGACGGAATAGACGTATACAACTGAAAGAAGTACCAAAAAGAGGCCTATAACGGCTATGGCGCGACGCTCCCAGGGATGAGCTGCCAACCCCCCGCCGTTGCGAGACCCGAAGGGCAATTGCGCCTGATCCAGAGAGATGAGTTGTTTAAGTTTTTTTCCCATATTTTTTTCCTATGCCTTTTTCTTGACGCGTGCTTTTTTCGAAGATTCTCAACTTTGCGCTTCGCGACCGCGGATTCCGCGACCGTTCTTCCTCAGTCGGGATTACGGGTTTTTTTGTAATGCGAATGCCTATACCGGAATCTTCCGCAGCGCGGAATGCGTTTTTTACAATCCGGTCTTCAAGCGAGTGAAAAGAAATAACCGCAACGCGACCGTTTTCGGACACCAGTTCAAGCGCCGCGCGAATCCCCTCTTCAAGCGCATCTAACTCTTCGTTAACGGCAATACGAAGCGCCTGGAATGTGCGGGTCGCGGGGTGGAGTCTTCCGCGACGGTAAAACGCAGGAACGACGGCGTTGATTATTTCCGCAAGCTCCTTCGCAGTTTCAATCGGCTTTTCCTTACGTGCCTCGACAATCGCACGGGCAATTCTCCCTGCAAATTTTTCTTCTCCGTATGTACGAATGATTTTCGCGATTTCCTCTTCGTCCCAATCCTGAATAATGTCCTTAGCGGTGAGCCCCTCATACCCGGACGAGAGACGCATAGAGAGCGGTTCGTCTGCATTAAATGAAATTCCTTTGCCGGAAGAAAGTTGCTCGCTTCTCCAACCCAAATCAAACACGATTCCTTCTGCGCTTTCTATACCCGCGTCGTGTGCAAGCGATTTAAGGTTTCTAAAGTTTCCGTTAACGTATACAACCTTGGCCTGCGTATCGGCCAGCTTTGCCTTGGCAAGATCCAGTGACGACATGTCGGCGTCAACAACCATCAACGTTCCCTTCCCTATCGCCTCTGCAATTTTTTCCGCGTGTCCGCCGGCACCTACCGTCGCATCAATTGCGGTATCGTTCTTTTTAAGTTTCAACCCGTCGACGGTTTCATCAAGGAGAACGGTTACGTGCGATTCTTTTTTGGTTTCTTTTTTCATACGCTAAATGACTCCTATCTCACCAAGCTTTGCCGCCATTGCGTCACCCTGCGATTCAATTTGCTCTTTGTACGAAGCCCAGCGTTTGGTATCCCAAACTTCAAGACGGTCGTTAACGCCCGCAACAACGACATCCGTTTTAAGGGATGCAAAATCTTTCAGGTAGTCAGGAATCAAAATGCGCCCTGCAGAGTCAACGTCCGCTTCGGTTGCGCCCGAAAGCATGAATCGGTTAAACCCTCGCGTGTCGGAAGAACCGATTGAAAGTTCAGCAAATTTCCCTGCGAGTTTTTTCCACGCACTTGCCGAAAAAATAAAAAGACAGTGGTCCAGCCCCCTGGTTACGATAACGGTCTTGCCTAATTCCTTTCGAAATTTTGAAGGAAGCGAGAGACGCTTTTTCGGATCAAGCGTGTGGTGATATTCGCCGATCAACATATAGAAATGCGAGGAGAAAAGAGGCTGAAATCTTGATATCCCACTCTATCCCACATAAAGGACATTTTATGCCACTCTCTCCCACTTGGACACATTTATCCACACAAAAGAAAAACCCGCAGTGCAGGTTCAAAAAACTCTTTAAATAGAGCCTTTTAAGGGCTAATGGTGCCCACCCTTTTTTTTCTTGCCACCGGGCTCCCAGTCAAGCACGGCATCTACTTTTTCCATTAACTTTCCACTACGAACCTGATGAATTAAGCCCCTACCTTTATCCTTCCCCTTCCAATTCGCGAGACGAATTGCGCCATCCAAAGCCATGACAATCCCTAGTGCTGCCGTTCCGGCAAGTTGTCCGCCTGGAAAAATAAGGAAAATGCCAGCTGCTATTTCAGCGGCATGTAGGAGTCTATTTTTCCTCAAAATCATCGCCGCGCGACTGGCAATCCCGGGTGCTGGTTCATGTTCACTTTCACGGTGGCTTTGCTCCTCGTTATTTTCTGGTTCATGAGAAGAATTGAACCTGTTGAAAAGACGACCTATGGGGTTTTGTATATGACCGCCCTTAAACTGTTCAATTATGTTTCTATCCGACTGAATCCTACTCGCCCCATCAGCAATCATAAAAAGTCCCGGTGCAAGCATTACAAGAAATCCCGGTCCGGCGACAATCCCAGCCAAAGAGAATCCGCTACCAAGCGCGAGTTCCGCCAACGCGAGTTTCTTTTTCCTGAAAAGCATCGCGATTCTGCTTGAAACGCCAGGCTGTGGTTCACTCTCTTCGTCTTCGTAATGATTCTGATTCCCGTTATATCCGACCATGTATATATTATACCACGCTTAAAGAAGAAAAGCCAATCACTGCTAACCTATAATCTGTCGCAGACGCTCAATAAGAAAAGCGCGATCTAAAACCGAAAGAAACCACCCTGCCTTAGGGCCGTGGTCTTTGCCTAAAAACGCGAGGTAGAGGGCACCAAAAAATTCTTTAGCGGGAATGTTTGACCGTTTTCGAATCTCGTGGAGTTCAGTGTGAAGTACTTGCCCGTCGAGTGCTTCGTTTGCTTCTATGTACGCAAGCACTTCACGAAGCGCAGACTTTTGACTATCAGAAATATTTTTTGCATTTTCAGGAACACTCATTACCTGAAGTTCAAAGCGATATTCTTCAGGCGCAGCTACTTTGATCCAATGAAGCGCATACTCGGCACGCTCCTTTGCTTCGCGAATATCGGCTTCTGAAAGCGGGGAGCCTTTCATCTTTTCGACTTCTTTCAACAAATCGAGGTGGGGCATCTGCGCGATGAAAGCGATTTCAGAAAAACGCGGAAGGTACCGTTTTTCTGTATTACTTCTGAGGTATGTGAAAAGTCTTGTGTCATCGTCTTCTACGCCGTTCCAGAATTTTTCCGCACACTTGTCATACTCGTCATACAAAACGGGAATCGTATCGCCTTCAGGGTCAAAATTTATCTGCTGATTTATTTCCTTCCCGAAAAGTGCGAGACGGAACATATGCGGAGGCACGAGATCAACCACCTCTTTTGCGGACGCACCCTGCCCTTTTGATGATGCCATTTTTTTCCCGCCGATAAGAAAAAATTCATTCGGCACGCCGAACGGTTCCGGATATTCAAATACTTCCTCGGAAATTCTGCGCGCAACATCACGCGACCCGCCTTTGGTGTAGTGGTCTTTGCCCCCACCCTCAACATCAACGCCGTTCACCATCCACTTCGCAGCCCAATCAAGTTTCCACGGCAATTTTGCATTGCCGTTAAAGGGCGACATGACTCCCTTGTGCCCGCATCCTTCCGCCCACTTCACCGCATTCGGATAGCACGCATATGTAACGCTGGTGCCGTCCCATGCGCTGACTTTTGTCGTGCCGATTTTTCCACAGTTTTCACAAACGACGTTAAGCGGAAGCCAGTCATCAGGACGTTCGGCGCCCGACACTTCTTTAAGTATTTGACGAACAAGAGGCGCTCTCTCAAGTGCGAGTCGTATCGGATCATTCATTCGGCCCGTCAGATATAATTCCGACGCGCGATAAAACTCGGGAGTAAACCCTGCCGCTCGTATAGCCTCCATGTATTCTTCCGCAAAATACTCAGCGAAATTCTTTGCCTTTCCGTCAGGCGACGGCACGGCATACAACGGCTTCCCCATGTGCGGGCGATACGTCGCCTCATCAAGATAGACCGGCAACCCGTCCATAGGGTCAAAATCGTTTATTTCGTATTTAAATACGTTCGGGACGCCCGCTTCAGTAAGCCTCTCTGACATTGCCGCATGCAGGGCCAAAGCTCGCATAGAGCCTACATGTACCCTGCCTGAGGCGGTTTTCTCGTCTCTCACAATAAGAGTCTTCCCCGAGGCGAGTTTGCCCGGAATTTTCGCCTCCATGTCTTTGTAAATTCGGTCAAGCCAAAACATAGGTCACATAGTAGCAAAAACGCCGCGTATGCGGCGTTTCCAAAGCTACGAGATGTCTACGACGGTATACTCCTGCCGTTCACCAGTTGACGGCATTTTAAATACAAACGTTTCGCTTTTCTTTTTACCCATCAACGCTTCACCCATCGGAGAGAGGTGTGAAATTTTATGTTCGCGCATATTCGCTTCTTCGCTCCCGACAATGGTGTAGGTATGTTCCGATTTGTCGCTTTTCTTTTTAATAGTCACTTTTGAACCGAATGAAACGACTCCCTTCTTTTTTTCCGAAATAATCACCGCGGACTTAATGATGTGCTCCAATCGGCGGATACGTTCCTCGGTTGCAGCCTGCAGTTCGCGTGCGGCCTGGTACTCGGCATTCTCCGAAAGATCGCCTAACGAGCGTGCGTACTCAAGTGATTCCGCGATCTCCTTGCGGGTCGTCGTCGTAAGGCGCTCCAGTTCTGCTTTAAGTTCGTCGAATTTTTCCTGTGTTAAAAGATTTTCTTCTTCTTTTCCGTCAGTTCGTCCTTTTTTCATAGGTTGTTTGCCATAGTGTAGCGGATTACAGTGTGGAGTCAACCCGCCACACTAGAACACACGAAATGCAATAACTAAATCGCACGCACAGGACACTGCATTGCACAACATTCAGTAATTCAGGACGATTCAGTGTGTCGGGTCAAACCCGGCCATCTCGGGCTCGTTTTCCACAATCCACCGCAACACCTCGCTCATAGCCGCAGGAGCACCTTGTCCCGTTCCCGCTTTAGCGCGCTCCATCGCAACCGCAAACGCATACCGCGGATTATCCGACGGGAAAAACCCGATAATGAGCGAATTGATAAATTCTTTTCGAACACCCACCTCCGACGTGCCGGTTTTTCCCGCAACGCGAATGCCGGGAACCGCAAGTGCCGCCGCGGTGCCATCAGTCACGGCTTGTCGCATGCCTTCGCGAACAATTTTCAGATTACTGTCTGAAACTGACAATCGTTCTTTCTTTCCTGACACACCGTGTTCAATAGACGGCGACACCAACACGCCTCCGTTTGCAATCGCCGCTACTCCGCGCACCAGTTGCATCAGGTTTGCCTGAAATCCGTACTGCCCTATCGCCGTGTGGTATGTGTTACCCAAGTACCACGGCTCGTTATCAAACGTCTGTGCTTTCCATTCGGGATTTGGAATAACCCCCGTACCTTCTCCCGGTAGCGGAACACCGGACACTTTTCCAAAACCGAACATGCGCAAGTACTCCTCAATAAGTGCGATACCCAAACCCTGTTGATCCTGAAAGCCTCCGCCGACTTCGTAGAAATACACGTCGCTTGATACTGCGATAGCTTCGCGCATATCAACCCAACCGTGCGCCTTCCAGTCTTTAAACACTGTCGGTTTGTCCGGCTCATATGGATTTGGAACCGAAATTGAACCTGTTGAAAGTATGTTTTTATCCGGAGATATAACGTCTTCTTCAAGAGCGGCGAGCGCGACAAACGGCTTAACGACCGACCCGGGTGTGTAGACACCCTGCACTGCGCGATCCAAAAACGGAGAGCGCGAATCGTTAAGAAGTCGTTCGACTTCCTCCTGCGGAGCGCCTTCCGACATGACGTGCGGATCAAACGACGGATAACTCACAATAGAAAGAAGTTCCCCTGTCTCAATGTCCATAATGGCGCCTGACCCGCCAAGCCATCCCGACTCCTGCGCACGACGCGACACGGCGTCGTACATAGTTTTTTGAAGTCCCGCATGAATGGAGAGCGTAATAGCCTTGCCCGCCTCCGGTGAGCGGACTATGGACCCCGACACCACATCTCCCGTCGCATTCGTTTCCGCAATCTGAAGACCGTTTGCACCCCTAAGTTCCGTATTCCGCATCGACTCTATCCCCGAAACACCTTCGGTATCTTCCTGATACCAGTATCCATTCTGATCCTGCTTCGGATACGACACGTACCCCACAAGTGCGGCGGCGGCCGGACCCAACGGATACGAACGCATCGGGTGCTCTTCGCCCGGTGCGTTTTCGGCAATCGGCGTTCCCTGGCGATCAAGAATTAGTCCCCGCTCCGCATGGATGGTTGTATGCGAAAGACGATTCGCCTCCGCGCGGGCGACGTACTCTTCGTATCCGCCAATCTGCAACATTCCAAGCTGTCCGGCGAAGACAACGAGTACCAAAACCGCGAGAATAAAAACTCCACGAAAAGCCCCCTGACCTAATGGGCGTTCGATTCTTCCCTCAAGGCGGGTTTGATCAAACGCGGGTAAGTTTGCAGCGTCAATGAGTATCTCGTCCGGCTCGATTGCCTGGTATCCTCTTTTTTTCTTCCGAAACATTCCGAACATAGCGATTACTCAAGAACGTGCTTATGTAAATACCACGAAATGATAGCAAGAGATGCAAATAATGCGGTATACACGAACGAAAAGCCTCCAAGCGCTTCGACGGGCATCCCGAAAAGGTAGTCCATGATAATTCCTCCAAGAACAACGATGCCGTACACTCCCTTCGAAATAAGCGCGATACCAAACGGCACTGTTACCCACCACGGAGCGGTAACTGCAGACATAATGAATGCGATACCGACAAGCGTTCGCATAAGTATCGTCATAAGTCGCTTCCGCTCACAACGGATACGTAATCCAGTGCCTGCATCGACACGGGGCTGCGCATAGTAACCGTTTGCGTTGCATCCGACGGCTTTGCCTCAAACGACACTACTACTCCGGCAATAAGCGTATCGGAGTGTTGCGCGCGCACGACTTCCCCAACTTCGAGCGTTATGTTTTGCGGAAGCGCGAGTTCAAATGCGCCCCCGCCCATACCTTTTGCAACGGCAACGGCTTGCGGAGTGCCTAAGATCGCATCAAAAACATTTCCCGGAGAGGAAAGGAGCTCGACCGTTGCAGTAGAAGGGCCTACCGACACAATAGTTCCGAGTAACACCTGGTTCCACACTACTAAATCATTTTCCCGAATGCCTGATGCGGCACCGACGTCGAGTATCAGTGTGTCGTAGTGAGTTCGCGGAGG
>CAZMOI010000037.1:0-7825 GCA_964568025.1 uncultured Candidatus Saccharibacteria bacterium | reverse complement strand
TGCACTTGAGTGGTTTTACGCCCTCAAAAAACAGAAGGACCTTTTTTTCGTCTCGTCCGTCCAGAAACTTTTGAATCTCATTCTTCTCCCGGGCTTTCTGTGGCTCGGCGGTTTTGTCGGATACGTGTTGTGGTATTACACGACTTCGATTATCGGGCTTTTCGTTCGAGTAAAGACCGTTATGGAGCGAGAGGGGATGCGTTTCTCGTGGACGAATCTGGTTACTCTGGACGCCGAAGACAGCAGGCTTGTGGAACGTGCGATTGCTGTGGGGCGTTCTAAAATCGTCGGTTTTCTTAAATAGCGAAGGAATTATTCTCACGGTACAATAGCGACACTATGGTAATTCTTGGCATCAATCAGGTCGCAGGACTTCTTACCGGGCAGCATGATTCAGCCGCGGCACTTATCGTAAACGGGAAATTAGTTGCTTCCGTCGAGGAGGAGCGTCTGAATCGTCAACGCCACTCAAAGGGGTTCCCCAAGCACGCAGTTCAATACTGTCTTAAAAAAGCGGGACTTACCGAGAAGGATATCGACATTATCGCTATCGGGTATAACCCCTGGGCGATAGTGCGTCGCGGATTTTTTTATCTTGATTTCGGAAAAATGTTTGCGTATCTCGCGACGTTTGTTCTGTATCCCTACGGCACGCGTCACTTGCGTAAAGTTTCGGGGGCAAAACTTATGTACGTCGACCACCACCGTGCGCATGCGGCGAGTGCGTACCGTTGTGCGCCGTTTAAAGATGCAAACGTTATAACCATCGACAATGCGGGTGAAACGGAAACCGCAACTTGGTTTGAAGGGCGGAACGGTACGTTGACCGTAAAAGAATGGATTCCGTTTGCATTTCGTACGGATAGGGGGAAGCGCCGGTCTATCGGAGCCGTATACAGTCGCGTGACGGCGATGCTTAGTCTTGGCGACAATGCCGAAGGCAAAACCATGGGGCTCGCCTCGTACGGTACACCGCGGTTTGATTTTTCGGACATCCTCAACGTTCAAAGTTGGAATAATTGGAAGATCGATCGTAAGGCATTGAAGAAATACGACGCAAACGGACGTAAGGATCCGAAGGGGCCTTTGACGCAGGAACATAAGGATCTCGCGGCATCCTTACAGCATGCGCTTGAAGAGACCTTCGTTAATCTTGCGAAGGACGCGCACTCAAGAAACGGGTTGCGCAATTTCGCGCTTGCGGGCGGATGCGCCTTGAACTGCAATTCGAATTCCCGCATCGCCTCCGAAGATTTTTGTGACGATATTTTCATCCAGCCCGCGGCCCACGACGGCGGGGTAGCACTTGGTGCCGCGCTTGAAGCAATGCATCGCGTGGGAGACGGGGATTTTATAGAAGGGTACGACAACGCATACTGGGGTCCCGACTACACGAACGAAGAAATAGAAAAAGTATTGAAAGACGCAAAAGCTCCGTACAAGCGCGTACAGGATATTGCTACGGAAACCGCAAAGCATGTTGCTGCGGGGAAAATAGTCGGCTGGTTCCAGGGCAGGTCGGAATTGGGTCCGCGTGCCTTGGGCAACCGCTCAATACTTGCGAATCCGCAGATTAAAGGGATGAACGACAAGGTAAATATCGATGTAAAGCACAGGGAAGAGTGGCGTCCGTTTGCGCCGTCGGTTACGAAGGAGGACGCGCCCAAATACTTCGAAGGGTTGGAGAAGATAGACGAAAGTCCGTTCATGCTCCAGACGCACTATGTGAGAAAGGAATATCGCGACGTATTCCCGGCGATTACGCACATCGACGGTTCCGCACGTATCCAGACTGTCCGCAAGGAACAGAACCCTCGCTACTACGCATTCCTGAAAGCGCTTGAGAAAGAGGCAGGACACCCGCTTGTCATGAACACGTCATTTAATGATGTGGGCGAACCAATAGTGCAATCTCCCAAGGATGCCGTCCGTTGTTTCTACGCGACCGGGTTTGACGTCCTGGCGATAGGGGACTTTATTGTAGAAAAATAACCTTATCTTTAGGGATTTCGATACGCCCGTATCATGAAGTGGTAGACCATAAACGGTTGGAGAGCTTTCCCATAAAATCCGTTTTCGTTGTCGTAAATAACCGTAGCAAAATTATTGCGTTCCAGAATCTCAAGAATGGTATTGAGTTTGTTCTGCGAATTTCCAGAATTCGCGTGATACTCAAATACCATGCTCTTTATTCGCGGAAGAGCTCCGCTCGTCTCTAATTCTTCAAGTATTTCCCCTTCTGCCCCCTCTACATCCATTTTTAGCAGGTCGATCTCGCCGTCTACATAGTCTGAGATGCGTATCGCAGGAACATCAATCGGAACGAATTTCGTAGCGCCTTTAGATATTGCAACTGAGTCAATGCCAGTGGAGCTACCTGGGTTTTTGGGATTGTAGTGTACACGACGTGTTCCTGTGCTTTTTCCTATAAAACCGTGCACGACATCAACCTCCTTAAGGTTGTTATTAGCCACATTCTTTTGCAATAGCTCAATATTTTCCGGCATTGCCTCAAAGGCAGTTATGCGTGCCGTCGGGAAGTAACGCTTGAAATACAAGGTCGCTATACCAATATTCGCGCCTACATCAAGGATGCGGGGGGGGGCTTTACCTGTATTTTTAAAGGCATAGTCACCGAGGAAAAATATTTCTCGGAGAATACCGAAACAATTTGTACGAGAGGAATATGAAATTGCGTAATCAAGGAAACGGAGGGGGCTCTTCTTGTTGAATTTTAACGCTAGATAAGCATTGAACAAGTGCACCTTTTCGAAATTGGATATTTCTTTTCTTTGTAAAATCGCAATTCCGTCAGTAAGTGCTGTAAGCATAAGAGCGTTTCCAGTATACTATTCTTACGAAGACTGGCAAAAAATCATGGCACGCGCTTTGCATCTCATTTTTCACGGCCGCTTTCCAAGCGAGAAAGCGGCATCTCTTTTTGCCGCAAAGAGCGCCGAGGCATTCCAGGCGGAAGGATGTGACGTGACTCTTATCGTCCCTCGGCGCTTCAACGCGCTCAAAGAGGACTACCGCACTCTCTATAACATACAGCACTCGTTTCGCGTCGTATATCTTCCGACCGCGGACCTGGTGCCTTTCGGAATTCTCCAAGGACTTTCCTTCCGTCTTTCACTTTTTGTTTTTAGTGTTATGACGAGTCTGTATCTCCGGTTTCGCGCAGGGGAGGATGATATTGTCTATTCAAATGAAACGCTTCCTCTTTTGTACGCGCCGTCGCGACTTGACCGTTTGGTCTATGAACTTCATGACTATCCTGAAAAATCACTCGACATGTACCGTGCGCTGTTCAATCGGGTTTCCCACGTACTGATTACCAACAAATGGAAATTAGAAAAGTTTCGCGTCGACTTTCCGGAAAATGCAGACAAAGCGTTTTTTGAGCCCAACGCCGTTTCTCTGGATCAATTTTCATCGTCCGTTTCCCGACGTGATGCCAGGAAAACGCTTGGACTAGAGATACAAGGGAAAATCGCCGTCTACACCGGGCATTTGTATTCATGGAAGGGCGCGAATACTTTTGCGGAAGCTTTGCGTTTGACCCCCGACATCATGGGCTATTTCGTGGGAGGCACGGAAAAAGACGTTTTGGAGTTCCGTTCAAGGTACGGAAACCTAAAAAACGCACATATCATGGGCCACCGTCCCCATACGGAAGTACCGTTGTGGCAGAGAGCGGCTGATGTTCTAGTGCTTCCGAATACTGCGAAAGAGGCGATTTCCGCCTATTACACATCGCCCATGAAGCTTTTTGAATATATGGCGTCAGGCACGCCTATCGTTGCCTCGGACCTTCCCTCTATACGCGAGGTTGCAGACGACACTCGAGCGGTACTTGTCGCCTCGGATAATCCCCGAGCGCTTGCGGAGGGGATACAGCGTGCGAGCATAGAGGGAGCGCCCAAGGCTTTGAACGCCCGTGCATGGGTAGAAGAACACACGTGGGGTAAGCGCGCTCGCCGAATTCTTAGTTATATTTAGAAATGTTTCTGTATCTTAAGAAAACGGCACGTCGTTGCGCACTGCGATGACATTGGAAAACATGAACAGGTTATCGGCGAATCGGGTTGGATCAATTCGAATCCAACCGTGCGGTAGCAATCGGTAAAAAATATATTCTGGCAAGAAACGCGTGATTTCCGGAAGTGCATAGCCACGCCGTAAATGAAGGATATTGAACTCGAATTGTACAAATCGTGGTCGCAGGCGGGCGATGCTCCGGACTCCGCCGGCAAGCACTTCGCGTTCGTACCCTTCAGTATCTATCTTAATGAAATCTACTCGTGACAGCGATTGCGCCTCTACGAACGCATCAAGAGTGGTGACTGTTACTGCGGCTTCCACAGAGGACGAAGCAAGAACTCGAGAGTCGAGACTTGCAGTTTCTGCGGTCGCACTCCCCGCATACATTTGCCCAGTTCCTTCATAGTCTGCGAGAGCAAGACACAGAGGAACGACCCTCTCAGTGTCTTTGAAGCGCTCCGAAAGTGCCCGGTATGAATCAGGCATGGGCTCTAAGGCATACACCGTAACGCCAGGAATGTGTTTGAGAAGGAGTTCAGTGTACGCGCCCTTATTTGCACCCACATCAACACAGACGCCAATATCGGCATTCGCCCCTCCGAGGGCTTTTCGTATAAATCGTTCTTCGCCGGTCCACCCCAAACGGAGCGCGTTGTCGTATCCTAATCCATGCGCGGAAAGGTTCATAAGCATCTTATGAAAGCGGGCGAGGAAAGGCCATCCAAATACAAAACCGTAGAGATTTGCGAATACCCAAAAATAGTGTTTTCCTCTTTTCACCATGCCAATCTAGCACGAGGAGCTTACACCAAAATTTCAGCGCAGGTAGTATATTATAAAGCGTATGGATAAGCCCTGGAGTGCGCAAACGGCAATTAGGAAGGAGTGGAGCGCGTGGCGCAGATCAAATTTTTCTTTTTTTCAGGAGCATTTACGTGACCTGCCTTCTACGCATTCGTTGGTAGACATCGGCGCGGGGCCGGTTCAATTTCGAGACATTTTTCTTCGCTTTAAGTACACCGGTGTCGACTTCGTAAAATATCCGGATGTTTCGGTTGTTACCGACCTTACCGAGCCGCTTCCGCTTCCAAGTAATTCGACAAATATAGTCGTGCTTTCAAACACTCTCGAACATATTCCGGATCCGAGAGTAACCCTTTCCGAATGTTATCGGATTCTTGCTCCGGGCGGGCTATTGATAGGGACCGTACCTTTTTTGGTGCAAGTACACCAAGCGCCTTACGATTTTAATAGATACACAAACTACCAACTTGAAAACCTGCTTAGAGAGACCGGTTTTTCTAATCCGAGCGTAGAACCCCTCGGAAAGCTCATAGACGCATATAATACGATGGAGATAAAATTTTTCGCTCATCTACCGTATCGGTATATCCGTTTCCCGTTTCGCATTATGCGCAGGGTCGGTACGGCGCTACTTCGTCTCGCGTTCGGTCATGTTCCCGCTAACGATATTTTTACTGAAGGGTATGGCTTTATGGCATATAAATAAAAATACGAACGCGTCATATGAAGACCATTTTTATTTCTATCTTTGACGGTGACACCGAACGAGTCATTCTTCGGACCGCTGTCTTTAGGGTTCTGAAGGAAAGCGGGCACAAAATCGTGCTTTTGGTTCGCGGAAAAGAGCGAGTTGATCACTACAGAAAAGAATACGGTTCTGACCAGGTAGTGGTAGAGCTTCTGCCTCCGGCAAACAGTTTTCTTGAAGTCGTCTGGTATTACATCGGGTGGAACTCCATTCCCACTCGGGCGGTTGAAGTGCGACGCATCAGGGAACACTGGAACCACGGCAAGTTCCTCGTCTTTTTTGCGGGTTGGTTTGCCGGGCTTTTAAGTCATATGCGGATATGGAGAGAGCTCCTTCGCTCGACATACTTTGTAATTGGAGAAGACTACGCCAAAGAGCTTTTCAGTAAGTACAAGCCGGATCTTCTTTTCGCTGCAAACATGTTTTCTCCGGAAGATACTCGTCTTTTACGGATGGCAAAAAAGCTTAAGGTGCGGTCAGTTACCATTGCCAAAAGTTGGGACGTACTTACGACAAAAGCTTTTACTCGTGTAAAAGCCGACCATATAGTCGTGTATAACGAGCTAAACAGAAAAGAAGCCGTTATGTTCGGTGATTACAAACCCGAACAGATCACCGTAACCGGATTTCCACAGTTCGACATTTATACAGAAAAAAACATCTACTTGTCGCGTGAGGAATTTTGCAAGCGTGTCGGCCTTGACCCTTCACGTCGCACTATTCTGTATGGATTGCCGGGTGACTGGAAATCACCCGATACGCGCGCGATTTTGGTAGAGTTGGATAAACGAATTGGAGCGAATGCGTTTGCCAAACCAATTCAGATACTCGCACGTTTCCATCCCAAGTACCCTGACTCAAGCCAAGGACTCGAAAGTCCACATATCATATTCGACCGTCCCGGCACGTATTTTTCTAAGGGAGGAGAATTCGGTATAGACGCTTCCGCAAGTACATATAAATGGACATTTAGGGACGACGATATAATTCATTTGGCAAACTCCCTCTACCACAGCGATATTGTTATCAATGTCGATTCAACGCTTACATTAGATGCGGCTGCACTAGATACACCTTCGATTCTTATTGGATACGACGGGGATCGTGTACTTCCGTACCATCGTTCAATCGCTTTTATTTACGAACGCAATCACTATCAAAATGTACTAAAGACCGGGTCTGCGCCCGTTGTGAAAAGTCATGAGGAATTGGAGCAGGAAATCAATCTTTTTCTCTCAGACCCGTTGTATCGGCGCGAGGGTCTTAATAAATTAAAATCCGGACTGGTGTATAAAATCGATGGAGCCTCGGGAAAGCGTATGGGTGAAGCGATTCTAACGCAACTTCAACAATAAGTATGGATGACGTTTTAAAAAAGAAACTCGTCATGTTGAAAGGGATTATTCTTGACGCCGATGGAGTCTTCTTTACCGGTCAGGAGACCAGAAACCTGCTTGAAGACGGCAAAGTTGTCGTTACAAAAACGCGAAGTTTGAATGACGGGCAGGGAATTTCATTCATGCGCGCTATCGGTATCAAGCTGGTATTCGCAACAGGAGAAGGCGAGCCTCTCGGGAGCATCGTCCGAAAGATAAACGACCTGCCCTCGGTCGCATCTGGAGAGTGGGCTCCAGTCGATCTGTTTGCCGGGGAACTCAAGAAGGGCGGGAAAGTAGAGTCTTTGGAGGCATGGCTACACAAGCACAGTCTGACGTGGGAGGAGTGTGCGTACATGGGGGATGACCGTACCGACTGGGAAGCTATGCAGAAAGCAGGAGTAAAAGTGGCTCCAGCAAACGCACAGCCGTTCATAAAAGAGCTCGCGGATATCGTGACCGTAAAAGACGGTGGTAACGGCGCAATTCGGGAGTTCGCGGATATGGTTCTTGCTACACGAGGGGTTGATCCCCGGAACCTGCCCGCGGCCTAGTAAGTAGTATACAGAGCTATTTTTCTTAGTTTCTAAGACGTACTACACTGCCACTTGTGAACCAGGTCTTAACAATTATCCCTGCTCGTGGCGGATCGAAGTCGATTCCCAAAAAAAACATTGCGACTCTCGGTGGTAAGCCCTTGCTTGCGTGGATCACTGAGGCAGTGAAGCGAGCAAAACTTTCAGGCCGTGTCGTCGTATCGACTGACAGCGAAGAGATAGCAGACGTTGCGAAGCGGTACGGCGCAGAGGTGCCGTTCCTGCGTCCGGCAGATATATCGACCGACCTTTCGACC
>CAZMOI010000036.1:7643-7919 GCA_964568025.1 uncultured Candidatus Saccharibacteria bacterium | reverse complement strand
AAAATTGGTGACCAGATAGCATTGAGTGAAAGCTGAATCCAAAACAGCTTGAGTCCCCGCTCAACCGCTTTTTTCTGAACTGAGAGCCGTTTCCATACCAAGTACGCTGCCCCGCCCATCATCGCGTAGAGCGTCGTCCACACAGGACCAAATATCCAGTTTGGAGGAGCAAAGTCGGGTTTAGCGAGTACGGAGTACCAGTCAGGAATAGCGGAGACGGTAAAAAACGAACCCGCTATACCGACTGCCTCACAGAGCAGTATAAAAAATATGAGA
>CAZMOI010000036.1:0-7633 GCA_964568025.1 uncultured Candidatus Saccharibacteria bacterium | reverse complement strand
GTCGGTTTTTTTCATACCTTTCAGTATATCGTTTCTATTAGCGACTTGAGAGGAAAAGCGCTGTGCCGAGGATAAGAAAACCTATTCCCAGAACCGCCCACATTACTTTCCATCCCATACGAGGCTAGTCGCAATTCGGAGCGCGCAGAATGTCGCAACGGTATATCTCCGTCGCTAAAGCACCCCAAGTCGGGACCATAAGCGCAAGAATTAAAACCGCAACAAGAATATTTACGACGTACATATTTCGCACGCCGTTTTCTTTCATGAACAACGGACGAAGCGCGACGATAAGTCCTACCGGAAGCGCAAACAAACCCAAAAACATGAGTGTGTAACCCAAAAGATTCAGCGTCTCGCCGTTATCGGTTAAAAATGATTTGAGAAACGCTTCGACGGGGTCGAAATCAAACGCAACTGAAGGAATCAAAACCAACATCGGGAGCGCCAGTAGAAACGCAAAAAGGGCGGATTTGGTATGGATGAGTTTCATGCATCCATACTAACCCGCCCTTAGAACGTTCAGTGACAGACTACTTGGTGGAACTTCACTCGGCGAAACAGTAAGCCAAGCTTGCTGTTTTCTTCTCGCTCGGACATGAAATAACTTTCATGTCGCTCACTCGGCGAAACAGTAGAACAGTCCGCCTCCGCCTGTTGATTTCAAGTTGTCGAGACTGCAACCGCGACTACCGTGTGACGAGTTCCAGGACTTCATAGGCGCAGTGTCGTTTATACCGACGCGGTCATGATGTCCCACGATGGCGGAACCTTCCCCTTCCGAAGTCCAGTTAGCACACGTTGTGTCGCCTGTCGCCGAAAGGTCAGCCATGCCGAGTGCGGTCGAACCGGTCAAAATGTCGTGTGTGTTTACTTCGTCTCCACGACCAAACACCACTTCACCTCTCTCGTTCAATGCCGTTTCTTTATTGATGTTGTTTTCGCCGTGAAGCTCATCGAGGTTTGCCGCGACCATCATGCCTGCGACGTTGTACCAAGGGCCCGCTCCGATGCGGTCACGTGCATTCACACTGCCCTCGCCCGTAGTAGAGAGATACGCTTTCCACGACTTTTCAGGAAGTCCCGCCGCTTTTGCGAGTTCAGCACAGTACGCGTCGGCACCCGCAAGTCCGCCGAGATTCGCTCCTTTGCCGGGGTTCGCGCTCGTAATAAAGAACGACGCTGCGTTTTCGGCGCTCATCTTTCCTTCCTGTTCCGTATTCGGCATACTGCCGATCATTCCCGTCGAGTACATGTAATACCCCCCTCCAAGTACAAGAAGGAGTATGAGGGCAAAGATAAAATTGTTGTTCATATACTTCCAGTATACCGCTTAGTCGTCCGTGTATATCTGGGTATATTCCTCCTCTTCCTAGTTTCTTTTTTCGCGTTCACCCCCGTTCTCGACCCCGACTCGGCAACGCTCGAAACGAGCGGCTTCGCGCCTCCGTCTTTCGAATCCCCACCCCCAAAAGAGAAATTAAAAACCCTACTCCATTCGGAGCAGGGTCTAAATTTCTCTAGCTGGGGAGCAGGGATTCGAACCCCAATTAAAAGCTTCAAAGGCTTCTGTCCTACTTTTAAGCGAGTGAGGGCAGTAAGAAAGGTTTTTACGCGCAGAGCTGGGGGACAGGGATTCGAACCCCAATTAAAAGCTTCAAAGGCTTCTGTCCTACCATTAGACGATCCCCCAGCTCTGCGAACAAAAAATACAAAGAACTTTCTTACTGCCGAACGAGTGCCAAAAGGAAGCCCTGCTTACCATTAGACGACTCCCCAATCTTGCATACCCTATCATAAAACAGTATTCGGGAGGTACTATGCCTCCCCTGCTATACTTTGCCCATGAATAAGGAGATACGGGCATACAACGCGAAACTATCGAAAAACGAGCGGGAAATTTGCGATTCTCTGATGAAGGAAATTGACGCTCGTTTGCGCAATTCGGAGAATAAAATATGGCACCGCCACCCGGTATGGTTTTTGAACGGAAACCCGGTTGTGGGATACAGCTCACTGAAGGACGGGATCAGGCTCATGTTTTGGAGCGGGGTCAGTTTCAAAGAAAAAACACTTAAGCCTGGCTCTGGAAAGTTTAAGGACGCCTCAATACTGTATAGCGATGCTTCAGAAATCAATCCCAAAGACCTCAGGCGGTGGCTTACAAAAGCGCAAAAGATACAGTGGGACTACAAAAATATAGTGAAAAGAAAGGGAAAATTATTGCGTCTAAAATTGGAGAAGGCCTAGCTCTATGACAGCGAATGCAGTCAAACGCGCGCTTCAAGCGTACGCCCGACCTCAGAAGGCGAAAGTAGCGGAGTGGTTTTTCAAAACTGAGAAAGGCAACTACGGCGAAGGCGACGTGTTTATAGGCATTACCGTCCCCGAGCAACGCATCGTTGCGAAACAGTTTCTTGCACTCCCCTTACCCGAAATCAAAACACTCCTTCAAAGCAAAATCCACGAACACCGTCTGACCGCCCTTTGCATACTGGTCTACCGCTTTCAAAAGGCCGATACTGCGGAACGAAAACAGATTGCGCGTTTCTACATCGCTAACCGCGCACGGGTAAATAACTGGGATTTGGTTGATGCATCCGCTGCGCAAATTCTGGGAGTCTCGCTTCTAAAGAAAGACCGAAAAATTCTTTATCGGTTTGCCCGTTCAAAAAACCTGTGGGAGAGGCGTATCGCGATAGTCGCCACGTGGGCGTTTATCCGCGCCAACGATCACAAAGACACTCTGGCAATAAGCGAAATGCTTCTTAACGACAAAGAAGATTTAATACACAAAGCAACGGGCTGGATGCTTCGCGAGGTCGGGAAACGATCTGAAAAAGCCCTTGTTACCTTCCTAGATAAAAACGTACGGAAAATGCCCCGCACTGCGCTTCGCTACGCGATAGAAAAATTCGCCGAAAAAAAACGAAAAGAATATCTCGCTATTCGTCCCTAATAAAAACACTCCGCGCGCGGAGTGTTTTTATTAGAAAAATCCTGCGATTATTTCTTTGCAGCCTTCAGATCGTAGGTTGCTTGCATTTTCGCTTCTGCGGAAGAGACTGCGGAGATAACGGCTTCCGCTACTCTGCTGCGGGAAGAAGCCTCAGCGGAAGCACTTGCGTTAAGCTCCGCTTTGCTCTCCAAAGAAGATTCTATCTCTGAGCGGATCTCGGAAGAACCGGCTACGAGGAAGCTCCACCACGGAAGCTCGACGCGGGACTCACGATCTCCGTTTTCTTGAGCTTCGACGACAGTTTTAGTCGTCATCATAACCGGAATAAAGCCGAAGAGGTGCACCCGGTGTGCGTACGTGACTGCAACGGCACCGTCGGCGTTGACGTCAATCGCTTTAACCCGATCGTCAGATGAGCGTGCGCTATCAACATACACCTGGAACGCAGCGTCCGTTTCTGCTGAAACGTCTGCGGAAGAGCCGACGCTGACACTTACGTCATCTGAAGTAATCCGTACCTCGTCTTCGCTGCCGACGTTTCCGGAGGTACTGCCGCTGACCTCAACCTTAACTTCTGACCGGCCAGAGGAACCGGAGACCGAGCCTGATGCGCCCGCTTCAACCCCCGTATCGATAGACACTGCCCCCGCAGCCAAAGGAATGGCAACAAGTAATGCAGGTAAGATTGCTATAAGTTTTTTCATAAATAGTTATTAAGAAGTAATACTCTACATACTACGCGGGTCTGCCCCGCCCGCCATATATAACGGTTGAAAGGCTGAAATCTTTCACTTGCTCATTGACGGGGGTTTGCATTAAGAAGATGCCGTAAGTTCCATAATCGCGATTTCAATCGGAAGTTCGGGCACGGGCGAACGAGATGTTTCAATAGAGGCAAAAATAACTTTCCGCAATGTTTCAGAGTTTATTTTCGAAGCCGTATCTTTTGAAAGTGCGAGGAGAAACTCTTTGTCCGTGTCGGGCAAGTCACCTGCAAGCTCCGCTCCAAAATCAGGCGCATACCGCATGAGAAGTAGTATTCGAAGGCGCTGGAGGAGTAGCAGGCAGAATATGCCCATGTCCGCGTTTGCCTTAGACGCTTCACCTACGGCTTTCAGTGCCTTGTCGGTCGTACCTTCATTCAGTCCCGTTATCACATCCTGAATTAAAGAAATTTTTGGCGCTCCCGTGACCATTGCAACCTCTTCAAGCGACACTTTCTTGTCAGACGAGGAAGCCAGGATTTTTTGCAGTATCGAGAGCGAGTCACGGAATGACCCTTCGGCAAGAAGCGCAATTAATTCCGCCGAGGCGCTTTCAAGCGTAAACCCTTCGGACTTAGCGACACGCGCCACCATTTCCGAAAGAATCTTCTGAGTCGGTTTCTTGAACGTAAATACCTGACAGCGCGACTGGATAGTTTCGGGAACTTTTTCCAACTCCGTTGTCGCCAGAATAAATACAACGTGGGAAGGCGGTTCTTCAAGAAGCTTCAAAAAGGCATTGAAAGCACCCTTCGAAAGCATGTGCACCTCGTCGACGATGTACACCTTTCGTTTTGATTCAAACGGCAACACCTGGGCTTCCTCGCGAAGCTGACGAATGTTGTCGACGCCTGTAGCAGACGCAGCGTCTATTTCGTGAGTATCCGAATCCGACGCTTCCAATTCCCGCGCCAAAATACGGGCAATGGACGTTTTCCCTGTTCCCCGTGAACCGACAAAAAGATACGCGTGCCCCGGGTGCTTTTCCTTAAGCGCGCCCTGAAGCGCCTTAACGATATGATCCTGTCCCAGGACATCCGCAAACTTCGTTGGACGGTATTTTTGGTAGAGAGACGCCGACATTTGCTCCAGTATACCAAGAGCGGTATCAGGAGCTACAATATACGGAATGGATTCTATCTCCATTCGGCGTCCCGACGACTGGCACGTCCACGTACGGGACGGTGCGATGCTCAAGGCGGTTCTACCCTTTACCGCCGGAACCTTCGGCAGGGCGATAGTAATGCCGAACCTTTCTCCTAACCCTGTCGTAAAAACAGAAGACGTCCTTGCGTACAAGAAACGCATTGAGGCGGAACTTTCCCCATTTCCCTCTTTCAAGCCGCTTATGACCTACTACATGACTGACACTACTTCACCGGAAGACGTTGTGCGCGGGTTCAAAGAAGGAGTCGCGGCGGCAGTCAAGATTTATCCCGCTAATGCAACGACAAACTCCGCTTCGGGTGTAACCGACATTACAAAGGTATACTCCGTATTTGAAAAGATGCAGGAAGCGGGCATGCCCGCGCTTTTTCACGGAGAAACCGTAATGAAAAACGGGGCCGACATTGAACCAAAAGACCGGGAAAAAGTATTTCTCGATTCTACGCTTCCGCAACTTTTGAAAGATTTTCCTGCACTTAAAGTGGTACTCGAGCATGCGACAACGAAAGATGCGGTTGATTTTATACTTGGAAGTAAAAGTGGTCGCCTTGGCGCAACTGTAACCGTGCATCATCTGACTGCCGACGCGCTTGACGTCGGCAACGCCCCGCACCCCGAACATTTGCACTGCATGCCGATCATTAAAACCGAGGAGGATAAAATCGCGCTCAGGAAGGCTGTATCTTCCGGCAACCCGAACTTTTTCCTCGGCACCGACTCCGCCCCGCACCCGCTTTCGGCAAAACAAAAACAACCGCCCGCTGCGGGCGTCTTTTCCGCTCCCGTTGCCCTGCCTTTGTACGCACAGGTGTTTGAAGAGGAAGGGGCGCTCCAAAACCTGGAAGCGTTCGCCTCATTAAACGGTGCACGCTTCTACGGCATGGAACCAAACGCCGATATGATTACCATCAAGAAAGAATCGTGGACCATCGACGCCCCCGTCCCAGTTTCGGACGGCGGTGTTATGTACCCTCTCGGGTACGACGAAGACCCGGAAAAACGCCTGTTGATACGTTGGAAGATTCAGTAACTGCTTACTGAATCTTCCGGTCTTGCGAAGCGAGAACGTCCGATGCCGAAGGCAGGATGTAGGAGGGACAATAGCTGCTCAACCCAAAAGCATTTTCAAAAGCGCCATGCGGATGTTGAGTCCGTAGCCTGCTTGTTTGAAGTAGACCGCATGGGGAGAATCATCAACCTCGGCGGCAATTTCCCCTGCCCGCGGAAGCGGATGAATAAGTATCGCTCCGTCCTTCATAAGGTCAGTCATCGGACGCGTGATTACGTATTGGCTCTTCAATTTTTCATATACCGCCTTGTCCGGTATCCACTCAGGCGCAACGCGGGTCTGATACACAACATCCGCTTCCTTCATTGCACCGGTAATATCTTCCGTTTCAAAGAATGTGACATTCTTTTCCTTCAGGTGCGCTTTCAGGTCGTCGCTTAACGCGAGTTCAGGAGCCGACACAAACGTCATTTGTACATTGTTGTATTTTGAAAGCAGATACGCCAAGGAGCGTGCGGCGCGGTAGTAGCGAATGTTACCGACAAACGCGATATGAAAATCGTCCGTCCGTCCTATCTCGCGGGAAATTGTGTACAAATCTAAGAATGCCTGTGTCGGGTGCTGACCCGTACCGTCACCTGCATTTACTACAGGCACTTCCGACACCGCTGCGGCACGCGCGGCTGCACCTTTGTCCGGATGGCGCATAACAATAATGTCTGCGTAGTTGTCGACAATGCGTATCGTGTCCTCCACGGTTTCACCTTTTGTTGAGGAGGAGGACACAGACGCGTTCTCCATCGATATAACGTTTCCGCCAAGGCGCATCATCGCTGACTCAAAGGACAAACGAGTTCGGGTGGAAGGCTCGTAAAACAACGACGCCATTATTTTTCCGCGCAGACTTTCGTCGCGTTTTCCCTCAAGAGAAGTTGCAAGCGCGAACAAATCTTCAAGCGCCTTGCGGTCAAACTGTTGTGTCTCGATTAAGTGTTTTATATTCATACGTGTTCAGATTGTATCTCGTATGCGAGGTTCGGATTCCACATGGCACCCGTTGCCGACATAACTACGTCAGCGCCTGCCTCGCGATACGCCGTAAAGTCCGAGGGTTTTGTAACGCCCCCGACTCCAATAATGGCATACGAATGACCCAGTTCATTCCGGAGAGTGGAGAGCCGTTTTGTCATAGTAAGACCCGCCCACAGTATGCCTGACCCGCAAATACCGCTTTTCAGACGGCCTTCGCCCGGAAGTGCCTGCTTCCCCGCCTTATCCCGCACGTCAGCCGCTATGGTGTTTATAGAAGAAATACCGTCAGCAATGTTCCCAACCTTCGATACAAACTCACGAAGCGGAGCTTCTTCGAAGTAGGCAATCTTTATGATAAGCGGCGTGTCGCCTATTTCCATTTTTATTTTGTCGATGATGCGTTCGGTCTTGTCAGTGTCAAAACACAACAAGTGATTCGCACCCTCATTCGGGCAACTTAAGTTTGCCTCGAGTGCAGACACTCCCGTCTCCTTAACAAGCTTCGCCCCCAACACCCAGTCGTTAACGTAGCCTTCACTTGTTCCGCCCTCCCATGCAGTTCCTTGGAAACTTCCGACAACATGCTGACCCTCTTTAGCAAGGCGAGCGATGCGTGACATATCGTCCTGCCAAAACGAAGGATCTTTCGACGGAACACCAAACGAATTGGTGATTGAAAGTGGGGCGCCGTAGTTATCTGCA
>CAZMOI010000035.1:6566-8283 GCA_964568025.1 uncultured Candidatus Saccharibacteria bacterium | reverse complement strand
AGAAATGATCGGGCGCACGCCGGAGTCGATAATTGCATACCGCCCGATGAAAGACGGCGTTATTGCAGACTATCGCGTAACGGAGGCGATGCTCCGTTATTACATACGAAAAGCGTTGGGCACGTGGAATCTGTTTCGCCCCGACGTCATTGTTTCTGTTCCTGCAGGCGTGTCATCAACCGAGCGTCGTGCCGTTGTTGAAGCGGCGATAAAAGCGGGTGCGCGAAACGCGTACGTTATTAAGGAACCTATTCTTGCGGCGATTGGTGCGGGTATTCCCATTCATGAACCCCGCGGACACATGATTGCGGACATTGGCGGAGGAACCATAGACGTCGCCGTTATTTCTTTGGGCGGAATTGTCGCTTCCACTTCGGTGAAGTGTGCGGGTAACCGCATTGACCAGGCGATTGCCGACTATATAAAAAAGACATACAACCTCGCAATAGGCGACAAAACCGCTGAAGATATAAAGATTCAAGTCGGCTCCGCAGTTCCCGTTGAGGACGAGCTTTCTATGACTATCAAAGGTCGCGACCTTTTGTCGGGACTTCCGAGAACCGCAACCGTTTCCACAAACGAAATAGTGCGCGCAATTGCACGTGAACTCCGCGAGATGATAAAAGCGATTCGTAACGTTCTTCAGGAAACCCCGCCTGAACTCGCCGCTGACATTATCGACAAAGGAATCATCATGACGGGCGGAACGTCCCAGCTTCGGCATTTCCCCGAGCTCGTTTTTCGTCGTACGGGAGTGCAGGCGGTTATGGCGGACGAGGCGCAGTTTTGCGTTGCGAAGGGAACAGGTGTCGCGCTGGAACACTTAGACACCTATAAGAAGACGATGACGACCAAAAGGGCATAGTGATTCGTGACGTTAGGTATACTGAAGAAGTGAAAGTATCGGAACTTACAGACGTAAAAAATCTTCATCACGCCTACCTGGTTGCAGGTCATGCTGAGCTGGGTGCCGTAGAAGTACTCAGCGTTTTGGAAAAGCGGGGAATAGAGACCCGGGGGAACCCTGATTTTTATAGGGCACATTTTTCCGAACTCGGCGTTGACGAGTCGCGTAAGGTTGCCGAGTTTGCATCCTTAAAACCTATCGGAGAAAAGAAATACGTTCTTATCTCGTGGAGTCGGGCTACTGCGGAGGCGCAAAACGCGCTTCTTAAAAATCTTGAGGATGCGCGCTCGACCGCTTTCTTTATTTCCGTCGACAGCTCGGGGCATGCACTTCCGACCATACGTTCCCGTTGCGTACTCCTTTCCGCTGAAGCGAGTATGCCCGAAGAGGATACCGAAGAGGCAAAAACGTTTCTCGCGGACAGTTTTGAAGGACGTCTTTCAAAAGTTGAAAAAATGACTACCGCGATAACAAAGACGCAGGACCGAGCACCTGCCCGTGCATTTGTTCGCGCGCTTATAGTTCGGCTTAAAAACGATGCGTCTGCGTCAGCTCTTCGAGACCTTTTGGACGCGGACAGATATTTACGCCTTCAGGGCTCTTCCGCAAAATCTATTCTTTCTCATCTCGCGGTATCGCTCCCGAGGGCTGTTCGAGGTCGCCCCTCGTGATTTCGTCGACCATATGTCCGACAAGCTCTGTGTACACTGTTACCCGCAACCTTTCCATTCCACGGTTGGCACGGCTTTTAAACGTTCCAGCGGGAATTCCCAGGTTTTTAGCAGCAATGGCATTTTGATGTGTGTTATT
>CAZMOI010000035.1:2826-6556 GCA_964568025.1 uncultured Candidatus Saccharibacteria bacterium | reverse complement strand
TAAGTCCGTACCCTTCAAATTCCAACCTCGCACGCAATGCCTCTTTATGGTCTGAGCTCAAAGAGCCGAAGTGTCTCCTAATTAACGCCGAGCGTTCGTAAACTTCCTGAGCTTCTTCAGTGGTCTCCAAAACCTCCAGTGATGTAGAAACAGGTATGTGCCCATATGTTTCTGTTTCGTGCATTACGACATTTTCAAGCGCCTTGCGTCTTCGTTCCGCGGTTCTTTTATCTGAAATAAAGATGTTTATGGCAATAGTTGCAAGCCAGGAGGCCATTTTCCCCTTGTTTACGTAGTCATTTCTATGTTCAAGTGCACGTACAAGTGCCGATTGGAAAGCGTCGTTGGCGTCATTCGGATTTTTAATTTGAGACCGTATTATGCGAAGTGCCTGTGGCATGCTGAGTACAAGCTCGGCATCAAAATCAAAGTATCTAGTTTCAGAACCGTGGGCCATATGGTGGATAGTACGCCTATCAAGAACTACCGACAACAGTAGATTTGGTATACTAGGGAAAATGGCTTTCGATATTCAACAGTTCAAGAAGTCGGCAGGTGAGCAGGGTGAATGGCTTTCGCGCGAACTTGCAGGTATTCGAACCGGGCGGGCAACTCCTGCACTTCTCGATTCCGTGCATGTCGAGGTGTACGGCTCTCGGATGAAACTTCCGCAGGTAGGCTCCATTACGGTTGAGGATGCACGAACGCTGTATGTAAACCCATGGGATAAAAGTCAGATAAAAGATATTGAGAAAGCGATTACAGCGGCAGATTTAGGCATATCCGCAGGATCGGACGAAAAGGGTGTGCGTGTGTCGTTTCCGGAATTGACTGCCGAACGACGCCAACAGCTAATTAAACTGGTCCGCGGGAAGTTGGAAGAAGCGCGTGTTCACATGAAAACTCTTCGCGCGAAAGCGATTAACGAAGCAGAAGAGCATCCGTCGGAAGATGAGCAAAAGCGATTGAAAGCAGAAATACAGAAAGTGATTGATGACGCTCATGCGTCGTTTGAAGCGATAACGGAAAAGAAAGAGAAAGAGCTTTCCTCATGACCGTTCTCATATTCATCATCATGCTCGTGGTCCTTATTGTCGGCCACGAGTTCGGACATTTTATAGTCGCAAAATTGTCGGGCATGAAGGTGCCGGAATTTGGTCTAGGCTTTCCTCCAAAATTATGGGGGAAGAAAGTCGGCGATACCGAATACACGATTAACGCGTTGCCGTTCGGGGGGTTTGTACGAATAGAAGGGGAAGACGCACGAGAAGCATCAGGGGACCCCGCTGCGTTTTCGAATCGTCCAAAACTGTTACAAGCGGCAACCTTGGTTGCAGGCCCCGGTGCGAACTTTATTCTCGCGTTTCTTTTTCTTTCCGCTGCGTTTATGGCCGGGGTCCCGGCTTCGCTTGAAGACGGCGACTCGCGCGTTGTTGATCCGTATGTGGTTATTGCGGAAGTTATGTCAGGAAGTCCCGCTCATGAGGCTGGTCTTATGCCCGGAGATCGCGTTCTATCAATACAAGCTCACCTCAGCGCGTTCCCGGTTCTTACTCCTGAGGATGTGAGTACGACAATCGCGGAATCAGAAGGTCCGGTTATTCTTGAAGTTTCCCGTGGAGGAGAACGCGTAACGATTGAAGCTACTCCGGAGAGGGGACTTATTGAAGAAGAGCCCGATCGTCAGGCGCTGGGTATCGCTTCTGCGTTAGTCGGCACGCTTCGGTTGAATCCGATTGATGCTACTGTCGCGGGGTTTAATGAAACCATTTCAAAAACCCAGGCGGTGTTTGGAGGAATTATCGGACTTGTTGCGTCAGCCGTTACACTTTCCGCGGATGTAGAAAATATTGCAGGTCCTGTAGGCATTGCCACATTGACGGGGGATGCGGCGCGTTTCGGCGTTGGCTCCCTGCTCTCTTTTGCTGCGGTTATTTCCATTAACCTTGCCATACTAAACCTGCTTCCGTTTCCCGCGCTCGACGGCGGGCGTTTGGCGTTCCTTGCTGTCGAGACGGTTACTCGTCGTCCCATCCCGCACGTTGTAGCGAACACGGTCAACTTTGTCGGATTCGCGCTCCTTATTCTCCTTATGCTTGCCGTAACCGCAAACGATATCTTCAAGCTTCTCGCGTAGCTTGATAGTTTTTGAAAAGGGAGTACAACATTCAGCATGTCTGAACATATACGCAGTTTTCTCTCCGCCTCGCTTCTTATGGGAACTTCGGCATGCGCGACGATACCTGATCGTTCTGATGCGTACTACGCAGCTGTGACGGAGCGCAGAGCCGCTATTGCGGGGTACACTCGTTCACTTGCCATTCTTGATGTACTTGATATCGGCGAATGTCAGACCATTGATTCCGTTCCCGTTATATATGAAGGCGTAGGCGAAGATACCGAGCCGGCACCGCAGAGAGGCCTCACACTCCGTGAAAAGTTTCAATCCGTTGGACTTTCGGAAGTAGAAGCGCGGGCGGCATATGCGCATTATCGGTATGTCTGCGGTCTTATAGAAGGGGAGCTTTCACGCACAAGAATACAGATTCCCGAAGATCTGGATTCTGAACCAGAGTAACGACCACTTGACTATACATAGATAGTGTGATATAATCTTCCGAATGAGAAGTTTTGATCGCATTGTTCTCGCTACGGCTCTTGCCACGGCACCATCCGCCTTTGCCCAAGAAGCACAGGAGGATTTTTTGATCGTCGATGAGGGTGTTCCGGTAGAACAAGTTGTCATCGTGGAAGAGTCTGAAGTCGCCTTTGGTGCCGGAGTCGGACGTGCCTATGCACGACAGTACAATCTTTGTCCGTCTGACTCTGGAAGAGAAATATTCGGCGCTCCGACTATGGAGGAGCTTGTTGCTCCAATGGAAGCGGCAGAAGTTGATGAAGGGACGATTCGTCGAACCGTTTTGGGAATTGCGTACGGGTGCCGTGACGAGCGTGCGCGCATGCTCGAGGAGTTGACAACCTCGATACAACGGGGTAGGATGAACACAGTTGAATAAAGGCGTTTGAGTTTGGTTCCCCGCCAAACGATGCCGCAGGCCGGAAGCGAAAGCCGAAAGTCTGACGGAAGGCAACCGTAAAAAAAGCCTAAGTGTGTCAGCCCGTAAAACGGCAGGAGCACTGAGAAGCCTCAGACACGCGCGGTACGCGCGTTTTTATTTGGAAAGGCTTTCGAAGCAGGGTGGTACCGCGAGGACCCGCTCGCCCCTGTATTCCGACGTCGAATCGGAAACGGATAAATTAAAAAATTATGTTTACTTCAGCAGCAGAACGGGAACGGGCAATGACCCGCGGCACCCGTGAGCGCAAACTCGGTTATCACCGCGAACAGGTGGAGCTCGTCTATTCCTATCAGCAACGCATCCTTCGTCTGAAGGCCGTCGAAGCTATGGCTTTTTCTCGTCAAGGGAAGGGGTCTAAAGCCGCCGAACAGGCCGGTCGAGCAATCGAAAATTTGATGGCGAAAGAACGGCGGGCAGGAATACGCATGCGAAGAGCAAGCGACGACTTATTTGGCGACCGCATCCGTCTTGACAGTCAGGCTTCAGAGGCGTAAAAAATAAAAATGACCCGCGAGCGGTACACCAAAGCGCCACACCGTCGTGCAGAATCGACAAGAAGCCGACAATCGCGTTTGAACATGCGGAGCGGAGAGCAGAGCGTTTTGTTTAACAGGCAGAGCGGTCGTGTCGATCGCGCGGAAGAACGGATC
>CAZMOI010000035.1:0-2816 GCA_964568025.1 uncultured Candidatus Saccharibacteria bacterium | reverse complement strand
ATCGCGTTTCTAACGAGTTCTATGAAAAGACTCTCGTCTGATGATCCCCACGATCAGCATGTATATGGGCGGTTGCAGCTTGAACTAAAAAGTGCCGAGCTGTTTCTACAAAACGTTCACAGCAAAATGTTGCATGCCATGCGCAAAAGGGCTGATATCGGAAGGCGAATGAACGTTGTATCCGATTGTACTTAGGTGTCTAAGCCGTATAATAGCTGAACATGCGTCAGTCCCAGCTATTCACGAAAACGCGTCGGGAAGCCCCCAAGGACGAAGTGTCCCAGAACGCCCAGCTTCTTATCCGTGCCGGATACATTCACAAAGAGCTTGCGGGAGTCTATGACTTGTTGCCCCTCGGACTTCGCGTATTTGAAAAAATAAAAAATATTATCCGTGAAGAGATGAACGCTCTTGGCGGGCAGGAAGTGTCGTTTTCCGCGCTTCAAGACCCCGAACTTTGGAAGGCAACTAATCGGTGGGAAGGCGAGTCAGTCGACGAAGTGTGGTTCAAGACGGAACTTAACGGAGGAACGAATCTGGGTTTGGGTTTTACGCACGAGGAACCGATGTCGCGACTGTTGTCGACCCACATCACGTCGTATCGCGATCTTCCGAAATATGTCTACCAGTTTCAGACAAAGTTTCGAAACGAACTTCGTGCAAAGTCCGGCATCATGCGTGGGCGGGAGTTTTTAATGAAAGATTTGTATTCGTTCAATCGTACCGAAGAAGACCTGCAGCAGTTTTATGAAGAAGCAGGCGTAGCGTACGAAAAGATATTCAGTCGCGCCGGCATAGGCGAGTGGACTTATCTTACATTCGCTTCAGGCGGAGTGTTTTCGAAATTCAGTCACGAATTTCAATGTGTTTCGACTGCGGGCGAAGATACTATTTATATAGACACAGAGAAGCGTATAGCGATAAATGACGAGGTTATGACCCAGGGGATGCTTGATGAGCTTAACCTCGACCGCAATACACTTGTTGAGGCGAAAGCCATTGAGGTCGGTAACATTTTCAAGCTTGGTACCCGCTTTTCAGAGCCTCTGGGGTTGACGTTTAAAGACGAGGATGGTGTGGACAAGCCTGTCGTGATGGGCTGCTACGGCATTGGCATTGGGCGCTTGATGGGTACGATTGTCGAAGTGTTATGCGACGAGAAGGGTATTGTGTGGCCGGAATCGGTGGCACCATTTCGCTTTCATCTCGTTGACCTGTCTTCGGGGGATGAAAAAGCGCATGCGTATGCGGAGGCGTTGTACTCGGATTTTAAAAAGCATCACATTGAAGTGCTGTATGACGATCGCGAAGCACGCGCCGGAGAAAAATTTGCCGATTCTGATCTTCTCGGAATTCCGTACCGCATCATCGTCGGTAAATCGACAACGGACGACGCCATAGAGATTGTGCGCCGTAAGGACGGGAAGAAGGGAACGATAGCGAAAAACAAACTGCTTTCGGGTGTGGTTGAACTATGAAATTCAAGCTCCCGAAAAACATTACCGAGCGCTTTTCGCGCGATATCGGAATCGACCTCGGCACTGCTAACACACTGGTGTATTTGAAAGGTAAGGGAATTGTAATTACCGAACCGTCGGTTGTTGCAGTCAATCAGAAAACAGGTCAAGTCGTTGCGGTCGGGCGCGAAGCAAAAGACATGTTAGGTAGAACCCCCGCACATATTTCCGCGGTGCGCCCCTTGGTTGAAGGCGTTATTTCTGACTTCGAAGTAACCGAAGAGATGCTTAAGTATCTTATTCAAAAGGCAACCGTAGACAAAGCCCCTTTGGGTCCGCGTGTCGTTATCGGCGTGCCGTCAGGCATCACAAACGTCGAGATACGTGCGGTCAGGGATGCGGCAAAAAACGCGGGAGCTCGTGAAGTACTAATTATTGAGGAACCCATGGCAGCCGCTTTGGGCGCGCGCCTTCCGGTTGAGGATCCCGTCGGCACCATGATTATTGATATCGGTGGAGGAACTACCGACATAGCACTTATTTCACTTGGCGGTATCGTGCGCGCAAAAAATGTACGCATTGCAGGTGACACGTTGAATCAGGACATTTCAAGCTATATCCGAAGTGAATTTAAAATACTTATCGGCGATCGTACGGCAGAGGATGTAAAAATCGCCGTCGGTTCCGTATTAAAGCCAAACGAGCCTCTTCAGACAACTATACGCGGACGCGACTTGGTGACGGGCCTTCCGCGCGAAATTGTTATAACGGATGCCGATATACGGGAAGCCATCAACGCTTCGGTCATTTCGATAATCGAAGCGGCGAAAGAGGTTATTGAAACCGCTCCGCCGGAAGTGGTTGCGGACGTTATGCGTCACGGTATTTACATTACCGGTGGAGGTGCGCTTCTTCGCGGACTTCCGGAACTTCTTGCGCTTGAACTTAAAGTCCCGATACATGTCGTACCCGACCCGCTTACAACCGTCGTTCGGGGTACAGGACTGGTGTTGGAGGATTCGGAAAAGTATCGGACAATTCTAGTAGATGATGATGACGGGTCGTTCGCGAGCTTCTAGACACGGAGGCGCCCTTGGCGTCCTGCTTATTATTCTTGCTGTAGTTTTTTTGTTTATGGGACCGCGTATTGCTCCGTATGTGCAAAGCGCGTTTGCCGATCTTTTACGATGGGGAAAACCGAACAGTGCGTATGAAGGGGTTTCAAGAGACACACTGGTGAGTCGCCTGCAGGTTGCCGAAGAAGAACTTACGCGCATACGCTACCAGGCGTACTTGTACGAACTGGTTTCAAAAGAGAACGCCGAATTACGGAACGTGTCGTCCGTCGAGAGTTTTTCA
>CAZMOI010000034.1:0-8806 GCA_964568025.1 uncultured Candidatus Saccharibacteria bacterium | reverse complement strand
GTGGTATCAGGACGTAGGTTTATATGAACCCTTCCGGACCTTCCGTGACTTGCGTGTATGCTGAGACGGATCGCATGTGGGAACTTTTCTTCCAAGTATTTTGAATAGGCAATGTTTCTCGCTAGCATGCGAATGGCTATTTCCGCAGCCTTTCTCCAACGTGCTTTTGAACCAAGCGTGTTTTCGCCGTGAGACAGGTCGTATTCCCAAAATCGTTTGAGCCCGACGTAGTAGTCCTTAAATATGGGATCGCGCTCTATGCGGTCGCGTATCTCATGAAGCGACGGAGTATATGTTTGGTCAAGCATCTTCGACACCTCTTCACCTTCCGTACTGGTTTTGTGGGTATCAAAAAGTTCAATTGACTCTCGAATCGGGCGCATCGCATCGATTGCAGACGCGTATCTGATAACTGACTGACTGGGTATGCCGACAAGATCCGCATAGGTAAACCCGTCAAGCGCAAGAATAATTTTTGTTCGCGCCGTTACGTTTAACTTCGCACCAAGGGAGGAAATATTTGCCATAGCAATTTCCTCGGCTTTATCTGGCAGTTCGCCAAGGCACTTCTTCTCTATATTCTGCGACTTGAAAGGGAAGGCGGGTAATAAAAACGCGATTGAATCTCTTTCAGAAAGAGATGTTCGAATTTTTGAAGCAAGATTCTCATCCTCGAGAAAGGCGCTGACCGCACACTTTTTTCTGACTCGTACCATATCTAACGCCGATAATATTTCTACAACCCGCTCTTCCAAGTATCCACTTCGCACCCAATTTTTGTATCTCGTTTCCGTCATAAGTTTTTTTATTTATATAAACAAACCCCCTTCTTCTGGAGAAGGGGGTTTGTGGGGCACGAATTTTTATTTTTTACTCACGCCACAGTAACCGCCTCCTCCGGGAGGGTGGTTGTTGTAGTCGTTTTTATGGAGAAACTTTTCATATTAGCGGAGGTTCGGAGGGATGCACGGAGGAAGGCCTTCTTGCCACTCGTCAGGCGCTATAAGCGACGCCGGGGCGGGTTCAGGGAGCATAAAAGAGAATCCGTCCGGTGGGTCCATTTCTCCTCGCCATACCTTTACTGCTACTCGTACGGGAGCGGCGTGTTCGCGCGGGTCAAATTCGTTTTGTGAGCTTTCAGTCATGGTTATTTTTCTATGTCGTAAATAAATGGTTTACCGCTAAATCCCAAGGTCTCTATAGTAGGCCCTCCCCGAAGCGCGGAACGTTCAGCAGTACGGATAAAGTGATCCGCAATAGCATGCACCACCTCTTCCGGAAGGGGTTTCCATGCCCGACGTTTTTCCATTGCCGAAGCTTTTAGGACACCCCCTCTCGGGTCTGCGTCTTGCTCTATCTCTTCTACCTCGAAGAAATCGAAGTGATACGGAGGATACCGATAGTCGTTGGTGGTATCGAGCGCATATTTTACGTGAGGGACCATCCAGTCATGGGTAGTTGCTAACAAGAGAGGCTCGACCCCCTCGTCGTGCATTAAGGGGATAACGTTTTCAACTTTTTTCCCGAGCTTCTTTGCAATTTCTCGCGCCATAAACCCGGCATACTCGACTGCTATGTCAGGGTAGAGGGCGTACAAATTTCCTTCAGCCCCCGATGCGAACCTGTACCCGCTTGGCGCCACTCGCTCTTCTCCGTCTATAACTCGCGCCCTGAATTCGTTTGCCACCATTCGAGCGCCGTCGGGAAAGGGACTCCCGCGCACCGCTTCAATAAGCTTTCTTTCAAGCTCGAACATTTCCGGAAATTCTTTTGCGTGTACGCGTTCTCGCATATGACGCAATCGTGACGGGTCTCCGAGCAAGTCAATTATTTTTTCTTTTTTCATAGTTTGTTTCGTTTTTTGTATAAAGAAAACCCCCTTCTTCTGGAGAAGGGGGTTTGTGGGGCACGAATTTTTATTTTTTTACTCACGCCACAGTAACCGCCTCCTCCGGGAGGGTGGTTGTTGTGGTCGTTGTTGTGCAAAGGCGTCTCACATTTCTACCGTACACGGAAACGCGAGGCCCGTCAAGAATTATCCTAGGGCTTTTATTTTTTCTATAAGCAATGACTTCGTGCCGTTTCGGTTGGTGATTTTTCCTTTCATCAAAACGCATGTCCCCGGTGTGAGCGCCGATTGGTTTGTTTTAAACACTTCGGGGAAGGCTACTCCTTCAAGAAATGTTTCTTTGTCGGCTATCGTTACAAATGCCATACGGTCGCCTTTTTTGGTCAGAATGGTTTTTATACTCTCCACCACGCCCGCAACTGCGACGGGGAAGTTGTTTCTCTCTTCCGCGTGCGCGGACTTTAGCGAACCTTTAAAGTCGCGAAGAGCGGACGCGAACTGGTCCAACGGGTGCCCCGAAACGTAAATACCCAAAAGTTCCTTTTCCCAAGTCAGCATGTCCATTCGACTTGCCTCCGGAGCGGGGTCAAGTACAAGCTCTGCCGAGTGGGTAAGTGTGCCAAAAAGGGACACCTGGTTTGAAGGGCCCGAAGCAGAATCTTTTGCGTATGCGAGTAGTTTTTCAAGGTTTCCAAGGAGCGCTCCGCGTGTGCCGAATGAGTCAAACACCCCGCTTTTAATAAGTGCTTCAAGTCCGCGTTTGTTGGCAACCGTTCCGGGGACACGGGAAAGAAAGTCGCCCATTGAGGCGAATTTACCGCCCTTTTCACGCTCAACAATCAAGGCTTCTGCAGTTCCTTCACCGAAGTTTTTTATGGATGAAATTCCGAAGCGGATCATACCCGCGGCGATAACCGTAAAGAGCTGATACGACTCGTTAATGTCCGGCGGGAGTACGCGTATACCGATGCGTTCACATTCCGCTACGTGTTCGGCAATTCTTTCGACGTCGCCCGAGTCAGCCGAGAGAAGCGCCGCCATGTAGTCTTCCGTGTGGTGCGCCTTCATGTACGCGGTTTGGTAGGCGACCCGACCGTAACTTGCAGCATGAGCTTTGTTGAATCCGTAGGCGGCAAACGGTTCAATCAACTTCCATACCGCCTCCGCTCTTCCTTTTGTCAGTCCGCCTTTTTTCATCGAACCCTCGATGAATTTTTCTTTTTGTGCCTCCATCTCCGCGGGGATTTTTTTACCCATGGCTTTTCGGAGCATGTCCGCTTCAAGCCAGGAGTAGCCCGCAAGAGTAATCGCCGTCAGAAGAACGTCATCCTGATAGGTGATAATGCCGTAGGATTTTTCAAGAATAGGTTTCATTCGCGGATCGATGTGGGTTACGAGCGCGGGATTATGTTTTCGGGCAATGTATTGCGGAATCATTTCCATAGGTCCCGGGCGGTAGAGTGCCACCATGGCGTTAATGTCGTGAATGGAGGAGGGCTTTAACTCCTTTAGGTAGTGCGTTACACCCGAGCCGGAGAGTTGGAATACGCCTTCGGTTGCTCCGCGCGCGAGCATCGCAAATACCTTTTCGTCATCAAGCGGAATGCGTTCAATGTCCACCTTCACTCCTGTGCGTTTTTCCACGCGCTCAACGGCATCTCCAAGAACGGACAGGTTCTTAAGGCCCAGGAAGTCGAATTTCAAAAGCCCCGCGTCTTCAACCGCATGCATGTCGTACTGCGTGATAATGGTCGTGCCATGCGGATCGTATTGCACGGGTACAAAGTCAGATGCATCAGTGGGGGCAATGACGATACCCGCAGCGTGGATTGAAATGTGTCGCGCGTTACCCTCAATCTTTTTCGCCGCGTTGATGATGATTTCCGCGTCTTCGTCCGACTTGTAGAGCTTTAAAAGGTCCTCTTCTATTTCAAGCGCGTGGTCTATAGTCATGGGGAAGCCCTGACTTCCAAACGGAATCATTTTTGCGATACGGTCGCCTACACCGTACGGGTAGCCTAGCGCCCGCGCCACATCCCGCACCGCCGCGCGCGCGGCCATAGTTCCAAACGTTCCTATTTGCGCGACCGACGCTTCGCCGTAACGCTTTCTGGCATACGCGATTATCTCGTCGCGCTTTACGTCCGCAAAGTCCATGTCGATGTCCGGGGCGGAAGGACGTTCGGGGTTTAGAAACCGTTCAAACGGCAAGCCATATGCAATCGGGTCCACGTTCGTGATACCGGTCAAATACGATACGAGTGAACCTGCGGCGGAACCTCGAGTCGTCGTTAGTATCCCGTTAGTACGGGCGAAAGAAAGCAGGTCGGATACGGTCAGAAAGTACGGTGCGTACCCCTTTGTGTTAATGATGGAGAGTTCATACTCAAGGCGCTTTGCCACTTCTCCTTCAAGCGTCACCCCGCGTCGAACCGCTCCTTCACGTGCTTCTTTCTCCAATTCCGCTTCGTAGGTCGTTCCGGGAGAAAGAGGGAATTTAGGGAACACCCAACTTCCAAGTTTCAGCTCAACGTTCGCGCGCTCCGCTATCGCCTCCGTATTTTTGAGCGCTTCAGGGAAGTCGCGGTACCGCTCGAGCGCTGAATCGATTGATATAAAGGTACGATCTTCCGGGTCAGGCTCTGCAGACGGGTTTGCAATTTTTCTGACAATGTCTCGAACGTCGCGGTCTTCCGGTTTCAGGTAGTACGTTGCGTCGGACGCAACCAGAGGAATGCCGAGTGCCTTTGCAACTCCCGCGACTCGTATTTGATGTTCACGGCCGTTATTCCACGGCAACCGTGCGTATACATTTCCGTTTCCGAGTGCTTTTTTCAATTCCTGAAACAACGCTTCGCTCCCGTGCCCCAAGAGCGCGCTGTCGGGCACAAGGGCGATAAGACCTGCTCCGTATTCGGCAATGCGTTTTGAAGAGACTCTAGGCTCTCCTTTAGTATCAAGGTGCGCGTATGAAACCAGTTTCAAAAGGTTTTTGTACCCCTGTTCATTTTCGGCAAGAAAAACAATATGGTTCTGGGCACCTGCCATGTCTACGTCCATGTCCGCGCCGAGTATTGGCTTTACGCCCGTCTTTTTGCACGTTTTATAAAACTCGAGCGCGCCATACAGGTTGTTGCGGTCGGTTAAGGCGAGCGCCGGCATTCCGAAGAATGACGCTTGGTTTACCAAGGCATCTATCTGCGGAAGGCCGTCAAGAAGGCTGTAGTGACTTTTCGCGGACAAGTGCGAGAAGGATGCCATTTGTCACAGTATATAATTTATACAAGAAGCACCGCTACTTCCGTATATATGCGATTCATTGTAGGGATAGATGAAGTGGGGAGGGGGCCGTTAGCGGGTCCGGTTGCTATCGGCATTGTTGTTACCGAAGAAGGGTTTGATATCGCAAAACATTTTGAAGGACTTACCGATTCCAAAAAAATGACGGCACCTGCACGCGTTCGTGCTGCAACGTTAGCGGAAACTTTGCAGTCCGAAGGCGCGCTTCGTTTCGGCGTCTACTCGCTTTCGGCGTCAAAAGTTGATGAATGGGGGATAGAGCGTTCGATACGAAATTGTATTGAGCGGGGGCTCGAAGCGTTGATGCCGGAACCCAAAAACTGTCATGTGTATCTCGACGGTAGACTCAAAGCGCCGGACACGTACGCACAGACGGCGCTTATTCGCGGAGATTCTATTATTCCGGCGATATCGCTTGCGTCGGTTGTTGCAAAAGTTGCCCGTGACCGTTATATGACCGATGTCGCCCACACAGAACTTCCGCACTACGGCTTTGATGCACACAAAGGATACGGAACGGCATCGCACATTGCCGCTATACGGTCATATGGTCCATCGGTGTTGCACCGTAAAACATTCCTTTCTCGTATCTAGTTTTTTATGCGTGGAGAGGTATGATGATGACATCAAACACATATGACTGACGCACCTCAACCTCAAAACCCGTCCGATGCTTCCGTTGATCAGGAGCTTGCCTCGCGTGTGATGAGTCTTTACCAGAGCGTTGACCAGGTCCTTGATGAATTGCGCGTTCCGGAAGACGAGCGCAAAGAAGTGGAACAGAATTTGATGGAAGCAATAGCAGCGGATCTTTTGGTCCGTCTCGGAGAAAAACTTTCTGACGAAGACAAGCAAGAGTTAGGCAAGCTAGGGGAGAATGTTGCCCCGGGCACGGAGCCCGATCTTAACGCAGTTGCAGGATTCTTCCGTACCAAATTTTCGCAGGAGGAACTGGTCCAGGCTTTGGCCGAAGCAACCGAAAGCGTCCTGGTCGAATTTACCGAAGCCATGCGGAGGTAAATTCGAAGAGTTCACTGGCTACGCAGACGAGCGAAATACCAAGCCCGCTTGGGTATTCCCGAGGCGAGGACGCCAGTATCCCGTGTGCATTTTTACGTGGGATACCGAGGCTATGCGCCGGTGAACGAGAAGAATTTACAAACGACGTAGGCGAGCGAAACAAAAAGCTCGCTTTTTTATTTCCGAGCCGAGGAGTGTGTATGTCGCGGTCGAAAGACCGTCGGCATACCGATGCGATGAGAGGGCAGTTATCAGGGATGTGAGGATTTTTTGTTCAGGCAGGAGGGTATTGACATATGTTTATAGTATGATATAATACCCTTATGTTAAAATCAGAAGCACTATTGGGTGCAACGTTGCTTGCGGTCGCAGCATCCGGTTGCGGAGCGAGAAGTGCCCCTGTGGAAAGGCCGGATCGGGTACAGACTATTGAATTGGGCTCGACTCAAGACGTATCTGCGGCATGCGCGAGATTTGATGTTCTGATATCTGAAGACGGTCGGCAGTTGGAATTGTATGAACGCCGCGCCTCGGCCGTGCTTGCGGGTTGTCCTGAGCACCTCTTGCCCCCTTTCGACCCGGAGGCAGAATAGCCCTGGATTTATAGCGAACCGTGTGTTATGGTACGACCACTATGGTTGTACGAATGAGACATAACCGGTCGCAGACAGGCTCACGCCGGTCGCACCACGCGCTCAAAGGCACCCGCCTTACGACTTCGAAAGAAGGTACGGTTCACCCGCGTCATCGAGTACTTTTGGATGGTTCTCAGTACCGCGGACGCTCCGTAATGGACGTTACCGCTAAACGCACCACCCGCGCGGCAAAGGCGCAGAAAGCTCGTGAAGTAACGGAAGGTCCGGCTGAAAAGAAGACCGAAGAAAAGATCGAAGAAAAGAAATAAACAAAAACCCGACGTTAGGTCGGGTTTTTGCTATACTACGTACAGACGCTCTTTCAATTATGTCCTCTCGCCACATATCGAGATCAGTAGTGTTGCAGACGCTTTTTGAAAGCGACATGCAGCACGCGCTTTCTTCAGAGAAAGCGGGGGATGTATTGAAAAGAAATTTCGAAGAATTTACGGGTTCCGCTACCGACCGCGACTTTGCGGAAACCCTGCTTGCGGGAGTGTTAGGAAAACATCAGGAATTGGACGCGGTTATCGAAAAAGCCGCTCCGCAGTGGCCACTTGCAAAAATTGCCCCCATCGACCGGAACGTGCTTCGGATAGGTTTGTATGAACTCTTGTACGGTGACCACACGGCGGTCCCGCCGAAAGTTGCACTGAACGAAGCGATTGAACTTGCAAAATCCTATGGAGGCGACTCTTCCGGTAAATTTATCAACGGCGTGTTGGGTGCGGTGTATCGCGACATGGGAAGTCCCGGGAAATCGGATTCGGTAAAAACACCCGCACCGCTCCCGCATGAAGGTTTAGGGGGAATTGTTGTCGTTGTAAAAGAAGGCGACGAAGTAGAAGTCGCGCTCGTGTATGACATTTTCGGACGCTGGACGTTGCCGAAGGCGCGTTCAGAAGAGCAGGAAATGTCAGAAGGTGCGGCGAAACGCGCAGCACTTCTCGAGCTCGGCGTTACGGCAACAAACCTCATACCTCTTGGAGAGCATGAATATATAGCGCATGAACCTTCCGTAGGACGGATTGTCCGAACGGTCGGATATTTCCTGGCGGTTATGACGAAGAAGGCAAAGTTGAAGTCCAAGGAAGAAGGGGGCATTATGGAAGCGCGCTGGTTCCCTGAATCGGAAATTAAAAATATCCCGACCTATAACGATTTACTGCCGATACTCGAAGCAGGTATTGCCCACGCAAAAAAAGTATGACTCCCGCTCAGAAAAAATTTGAAGAAACCGCAGGTATCGCATTTAAAGATGCGTCTCTCTTAGAGCTTGCCTTCACACACCGCTCGTATACAAACGAGGCGCGTGCGATTGCGCGCGGAGTGAAACGCCCGCACAACGAACGCCTTGAATTTTTAGGCGATGCGGTTCTTGAACTGTGTGTTACGGACTATCTGTACCGTGAATATCCCGACTCCACCGAAGGGGATTTGACCAGTTATCGTGCCGCACTCGTTAATGCGGTTACGCTTGCGGGTATTGCCGAGGAGCTTGGTATGAATGACTGCTTGCTCTTATCGCGGGGCGAGGCGCGCGACACCGGGCGCGCGCGTCAGACGATTCTTGCCAACACATTCGAAGCGGTTGTCGGTGCGCTCTATATGGATCAGGGATATGCGGGAGCGAATGATTTCATAACACGTCACGTGCTCTCAAAAACAAAAGGCATGATACAAAGCGGTGCGTGGAGGGATGCAAAGAGTCGTTTTCAGGAACATGCGCAGGCGGTGTATGGATTAACGCCGAAGTACGACACGGTATCCGCCGAAGGACCTGACCATGACAAACGATTCGTTGTTTCTGTTGCGGTCGGTGACGTAATCTTGGGAGAAGGAGAAGGGAAGTCAAAACAGGAAGCCGAACAGCAAGCGGCGGAAGCCGCACTCAAAGAGGCGGAGAAGAAGTAGTGTGTTGATTCATCCGTCGGCGACGGAGGAGCGTGATACGCTCAAAGGATGCCGGAAGGTGTTCGTTTTCAGGAAGACAATGCGTCCA
>CAZMOI010000033.1:5693-8907 GCA_964568025.1 uncultured Candidatus Saccharibacteria bacterium | reverse complement strand
GATTTGAACCCGGGACCCCGCCCTTACCATGGGCGTGCTCTACCAACTGAGCTATCTCGGCAAGACAAGACTGCCTTAACGTAGGCGTGAAGGAAAAGTAACATAAAATCGGAAACCGCGCGATGCTACAATGCTCGCGTGCTGAAACACTACCCCCATCTCTCTTTCCTCGCTCTCTCGTACACATTTGTCATACTCTTGTTCCTTTTTATAGACCATGACTTTTTTAAGATGCTGGTCGAGCCCCTTGGCATGGGCGGAATCTTTATCGTGGGGATGATGTATTCCTACAGCTTCACCATTGGCTTTGGTGCACTTCTTCTTCCTGCGTTTCTTGCCTACTACACACCTGAAACAATCGCTATCATCGGTGGTTTGGGCGGAACGTTTGCCGACATAACGTTGTTTCGACTTTTTAAGGGCGACTTAAAGAAAGAACTTCGCAGCTTGGGGGCAACAAAGTTTTTCAAACTTATCAGTCGCCTGCCGTTCATGGGAGTACGTTGGGTGCGCGACGTTATCGGCTTCCTGGTTATTGTCTCCCCGCTTCCGGACGAAATCGGCATCGCTATTATGGCAAGTGCTCACTTGTCAGAAAACTCATTCCGCGTGCTTGCACTCGTCGCGAATGTTTTAGGAATATACTTCCTCTTGAGTGTCGTCTCGGGAATTTACTAAGCAGCCACACGGCGCGGGGCCGCAGTAAGGTCACCGAAAAATTCGCGGAGTAGCGGATGAGCCGAAACCATTCTAAAACCGGAATAAAATGACTGCTTAATTTCGGCAGGATTATTCGTAGCCATGGTGCTGGGTAAATCCGGTTGCAACAGTGCAACTCTATCCTTCCAACCTGATGAGGCAAATTCGTCGCGAAACTGTTGCTGCTCTTGAATCGTTCGATTGTCGATAGCGACAACAAACTCTGCACCTGCATCAAACGCAACATGTATGCAGTCCTGAAGGGTTGTACTCGTCGCTGCATCTGAATACAACTTTCCCTCAATGCGAACCGGTCTTGGTCGGGTAAAACCGACAAATGCGGTTCCGGCACGAATTATTTCAAGCGGATCGACTCCGCCACGAACATCTTCGTTGGTAAAGTATTTCGTCTTTCTCGACGCTACGTCTGTCGTTGCAAAAAAGAACTGTGTCTCCGTGTGGTGTAGCGCGCTTCCGATCAACGGGCGCTTTTCTCTAAATTCAAAATCTACCATTCGATCGACGCTGATTATCTCTTTTGATCTGTTCCACTGTATAAATTCCGGATCGGAGGGCAGATCTTCCGCCCATATTTGCAAACCTAAGTGATGCTGATCGGCAATCGCATACGCGGCGTTTGGAATGTTACCTGAAATATCTACCTCTATGTCGGGGTGCGGAAGCCCAAGCTCCGCAAGTCTGTACCGGACACCGGCGCCACCAGCACAATTCATCCCGCCTCCGGAAGCAGCAATTGCCCACTTCCCTCTTTTACTCTCAAACATGGGAGGCGGTTAACGACATTACCAGTAAGTGTGCTCCTGCCCCTGCACAAAGTAAAGAAGCATATGTGAATGGCGGTGCATACCGTACCCCACCCGCTACATACCAGGATCTGTATTCGTGTTTTTTGCTGTTTTTGTTATAATCACACGCTGTAGAAATGCGGCCATAGCTCAATTGGTTAGAGCACCCGCCTGTCACGCGGGAGGTTGGCGGTTCGAGCCCGCTTGGCCGCGCATTCCCAATTCGGCGCTTTATGCGCCGTTTTTGATTGAAAAACAGTGGATAAGCAACTCTTTTTCTAGGAACGGGAGTATTATCGGAAGAGAGATGAGTAAAGAAGGAATACAGCGTGGGATATCTGATAGAAGACTCCACGCTGGCCCTTTGCTCGACAGAAGATCGCTTCTCCTGACTTTCGGCGCCACCGCTCTTTCTTCCTGCGGAAACGTTTCTCAAGTGTCTTTGCCCACCTCTCTTGAAAACGGGTGCCAGGTGGTATGGAGTCGAGAACGACGCAGAGAAGGTGACCCGATGCGCGCATATGAAAACGACTTTCTTGCCGAGCGGGAACTTGAAGATACCGTGCAAAACAGAGAGTTTGCCCGAGTACGTATCGGGGAATTGCGTCAAATCTTTGGAAAGACGAACATACTGAGAGGAAAAGTGTTACTCGGTCTTGGTGCGGACAAACTGTGCGGAAGTGAAGAACGATTTTTTATAAACTCCCGCGCTGTGCGGCTCCTTGAACGAAAGGCATCGGTTACTCGCTACACCGGCGTTCCCGATGAAGGCGAGCCGACGCTCAGTGACGTTGAGAGCGCGGTTGAAGCGTACCTTACTGCAATCAAGGAAACTGACGAACCCATCTCTCCCGCGGCCAGTATGCACGGAAGCATTTCAACAATTACATTTGGTTACGGAAGTTTAATAGCACGACTTGCCGAATCGTACGCGATCCGTTCCGCAGATACGCGTCTACAACGCCACTCAGAAACACAACCTGAAGCGTTCACATTCCAAACATGCGGTTCAGGAGGATACGGAAAAGCGTTCCTCACGGAATTTCAGCGTATTCGACGCGAAAATGGCTTGGACATTAAGCGTGCATCGGTAACAACAGTGGCGTCAGTGACAGGAGACGACTTCGGATTTACAGACGACTCGATTCTTGAGTTTGTCAGTAATTCTCCGCAACTTGAAGCTCTGTACGAACATGAAAGCTCCATCGGCAACCTCATGCAAAGATCGAATCCCGAGGTACACGTAATCGACCCGGAAACGGGCGATATCACGAAGGTTGTTTAAACCCTGCGGTCACAAATAAATCTCCTGACGGAGTTTTTTCGCGCGCCCGCACAAAAATCACAAAATGCTCCGCATTTGTGTGTATCTTTGTGCTGGGAGGAGGACTTGCACCTCCGACCTTGGGTTTATGAGTCCCATGCTCTAACTACCTGAGCTATCCCAGCAAGAAAGGAGCAAAATGAAAGCTCGTTTTCATTTTGTCCGAACGCCGCTGGGAGCCCGCAGGGCTATGCCAGCAACTTCCGCTTACTCTATCTTACTTGCCCAATTTCTTCAAAAGTGACTCGGTAGTAGCCACATCTTCGGGGAACGTGACCGTAATCCAGGACGTTTGCCGAATAACCTGTATGGGGAGGGTTTTTTGTACCCCGGCGAGCGAGTCGACAATATAGTGCTCGCCATTTGGATGCTGGACTAACGGGAT
>CAZMOI010000033.1:2948-5683 GCA_964568025.1 uncultured Candidatus Saccharibacteria bacterium | reverse complement strand
ATCAAAAATTCCCGGAGAAAGCACCATGCTCCCCGTAGAAACCAAGTTCGTTGCGGGGCTCTCGGGCTTTTCCGTAATCTTTTTCAGTGTGCCGTCTTCGTTAAGCTCAACAACTCCAAAGCGTGTCGGGTCCTCATGCTCAGACACAAAGAGGCAGTAGTCATACGCGATCCCCTTCTCAAACGAAGCTTTGTCACCAATGTCGTCGGCATTCAGAAGAAAGAATTTTTCTTCTGAAAGAAACGCGCGCGCCATGTGAACCGCATGCGCCGTACCGAGTCTTTCTTTTTGCTCGATGTAGGTTACTTTTCTTCCCTTCCATGAATCTCCAAAATGCTCGCGTATCTTTTCTCCGCAATATCCAATAACAATAACGACTTCAGTAATCGCGTCCGGTAGCTCGGCAAGTATGTATTCAAGAAGAGGTCTACCGTTTAACAAAATCATCGGCTTGGGCCGATCATTCGTAAGGGGGCGCAAGCGTTTTCCTTCGCCTGCAGCTAGGACAAGAGCTTTCATGGTTTTTTATCGTAACACGCTTGTTGCGGGGCCAGGATTCGAACCTGGGTCTGGAGGTTATGAGCCTCCCGAGGTACCACTCCTCCACCCCGCTATGAGTGGGTACTATAACGCTCCATCGATTGAGTTTCAAGTCGCTTCTAAATAAAATCAAACTCCTCAAACACCTGCTCGTAGAGTTTCATCACACGAAACGCTTCGCGTTGAGTCAAAATGTAGTCGGAAGATCCTTTGAAAACAAAATTTCGAATGCGGTGTGCTTCCCATGCGTTAGGTAACGTCACAAAGGCTCCTTCCGGAACCGCACGGAGTGCCGTATGCGTATACGCGCCGTTATATCCGAGGCGCACAAGTAGTTCGCCGCGCATCACGTCCGCCGCGATAATGCTTTCGCGCCATTCTTTCGGTTGTTGAGACATTGCACGGTCAAGAAGCGCCTGCCAACGACTTCGTTCGTTCGAAGCCTGAATGGGTTTCGGCGGCAGTGTCGAGTACAACGAAAGCTCCTGGTAGCGAATAAACAAGAGTCCGAGCGCGGCGCCGGTAATAATAAGGAGCAGTATGCCTGAAAGCGTGTACGCAAGGATGCTATAGATTCCCCAAAGAATAGCGATTATTCCTCCGACGAATCCAAACAGTGCGGCGACTCCATTTACCAAAAACGCGAGCGGTCCCTCATATGTCCCGTTTCCCCCTCCAAAAAGCCACTCCCAAAAACCTACTCGAGGCGCGGGTGCAACAGAAGGAGTAGAGGTCGCAACAAGACCTGTGCCGTCGTCAATAACCGCACACTTCCCGCCAAACAGCGAGTAGGCAATGCAGTACCAGTACTGCAGGTTCAAAAACCGTAGGTATTCGTATTGGATCATGCGTCAGTTAAGTCGCGGGCAACGTCAAAGAGTGATGTTTCGGTGCGTTTCGGGGTCATGAATTGAATACCTACGGGTAAATTTTTCCCTTCACGAACTACCGTTCCCGACGGAACGGAAATCGAAGGGACGCCCGATAGGTTTGCAGGAGCGGAGAATATATCTTCGAGGTACATGGAAAGCGGATCAGACTTTTCTCCAAGCTTAAATGCAGGGCCCGGAGCGGTAGGGGTTGCGATGTATGACACTTCAGTAAATGCACGCTCAACGTCTTTTGCGATTGTGGCGCGCAATACCGTGGCGCGACGATAGTATGCGTCGTAATAGCCGGAGGAAAGAATGTAGGTACCGAGAATCACACGACGACGCGTTTCGGCACTGAAACCAGCGGCACGGGAGAGTTTGTAATCATCAAGAAGTGTTGCTCCGCTTTTATGTAAGCCGTAGCGCATACCGTCCAACCGTGCGAGGTTTGTCGACACTTCAGCGGGCATGATGATGTAGTACGCGGCAAGCGCATACGGAGCCGTAGGCAGTTCAATATCGACAATTTCGTACCCTTTTTCTACCAGTTTTTCCAGTGCTTTCTCGAACGCCTGTATGTTGTCGGGCTGTGCATCTTTAACGAACGTGCGCGGAACGCCTATTTTTTTGTCTTTAACTTTTTTTTGTCCGTCATTCGGGAGGCTGGTGCCGTCAAGAGGATCGGCGCCTCGTATCGCTTCAAACAGAAGCTCAACATCATCCGCCGTACGACCGATGGTGCCAATCTGATCTAAGCTTGAACCCATTGCGATGAGTCCCGAGCGTGACACCGCGCCATACGTCGGCTTTAACCCGATAACTCCGCATAACGATGAAGGCTGTCGTATCGAACCACACGTTTCAGAACCAAGTGCAATCGGTGCAAGATGCGCGGCAACCGCTGCAGTTGAACCGCCTGACGTACCCCCAGGAACGCGCGTTATGTCGTGGGGATTTTTTGTAGGACCAAATGCGGAGTGTTCAGTTGAAGAACCCATCGCAAACTCGTCCATATTTGTCCGTCCCAAAAATACCGCCCCTGCCGATTTCAGCTTTTTTATTGCGGTCGCGTCATACGTAGCGACGTAGTTTTCAAGCATGCGGGAAGCCGCGCTGACTTTTTTGCCCTCGATAAGAATATTGTCCTTAACCGCAACAGGCACACCTGTAAGCGGGTGCGCGCCACTCCCCTTCTCTGCAAGTACTGCATCCGCTTTTTTTGCCGAGGCAAGCCCGTCTTCAAAGACTTCCAGGTACGCATTCAATACCGGGTTCTCTTTCTGTATTTTGGCGTGATACGCGGTTACAACGTCAGTTGCAGAA
>CAZMOI010000033.1:1043-2938 GCA_964568025.1 uncultured Candidatus Saccharibacteria bacterium | reverse complement strand
CGTGCAAGATCCTTTGCCGAAAGTCCAGTCAATTCCGCCATATTATCCAAGTATCTTTTTTACCTTAAGGTAGTCACCCTCGCGCTCAGGAAACTGCGACGTAATAGCTTTGGAAAACGTACCAGCCTCGTGGGGCTCAGCGTCTTCGCGCATCACGTTCTCATGATCAAAATACGGGGATCCTGCCGGCATGTCCGGAAGGTCAACTTTCTGTACGGTATCAATATACGAAACGATAGATGCTATCTCGCCCTGGAGTGTTGCTACCTCTTCCTCGCTCAATGCAAGGCGGGCAAGCTCGGCAAGCTTCTTAACGTCATCAGAAGTAACCATGTGGCTATGATACCAAACTGCGCCACGGGTATGCCAGGAGGATGCTACCCATCAAGGAGGTTAATGAATTCTTTTTCAGTGAGCACTCGAATGCCTAACTCGAGAGCCTTGTTATATTTGGACCCCGGGTCAGCGCCAGCAACGACGAAATCCGTAGCGCGGGAGACCGAACCCACCACGCTTCCGCCGTGCAGACGAACCTTGGCGGTTGCTTCATCACGGGAAAGCGACTCGAGAGAGCCCGTCAAAACAAAAGTTTTTCCGGAAAATTTCCCCGCCGCACGTCTTTCTCCCTTTCCGACCTCCACATGTTTCAAAAGCGCTTTTAGTATTGAAGTGTTTTCTGTATCCTTAAACCAGGACGAAACGGACTCGGCGATAACGCCCCCTATTTCAGAAACGCTTTGTAGTTGTTCTAAAGAAGCCCCGCGAATCGCATCAATGCTACCGAAATGCTCGGCAAGATCACGGGCGGTTTCTTCGCCCACATGATCAATTGAAAGCGCGACCAGAAAACGGTCAAGCGGTATCTTTTTTCGTGAACCGATACTCTCGATAAGTTTCTTTGCAGACACCTCGGCAAATCCCTCTAGCGTCATCAAATCGCCCTCTTTGAGCGTAAAGATGTCCGCACAACTCGTAATTATTCCCTCTTCCCATAACTGATCAACGGTTTTTGGTCCCATCCCTTCAATGTCAAACGCGTGTTTCCCTACGAAATGATGCAGGCGTCGGCGCTGTTCAACCGGACCGGATCTGTTAACGCACCTCCATGCGCTCATTCCGGGAACTCTTTCTATACTTCCATCACCGCCACACTCGGATACATGCGAAGGAAATTGGTACGGCTTGGCGCTCTTGGGACGGAGCTCGGGTATTGTTTTTACAACCTCGGGTATCACATCACCCGCACGTTGAATAACAACCGTGTCCCCCACCCGTACATCAAGTCGTTTGATTTGATCCTCGTTATGCAAAGTCGCTCGCGATACCGTCACCCCCGCAACTGTTACCGGCTTCAGATGCGCTACCGGCGTCAGTATTCCGGTACGTCCTATCTGTAAAACAATGTCTTCAATAATGGTCGTTACCTGCTCCGCGGCAAATTTGAACGCAACCGCGAACCGCGGAGCTTTCCCCGTATACCCTAAAGCGTCCTGATACTCTTGCTCGTTGACCTTAACAACGATGCCGTCGATAAGATAATCCCTCTTCTCTCGTACCGAGTCCATCTGTTTCCAAAATTTGATAACTGCGTCAGCATCTTTTGCGTGCGTCATGTCACGGTTCACCTTAAAACCCAAATCGCGAAGATACGCGAGCTCGTCCGCCTGAGTCTTGGGTCTTTTTTCCGACGTTTCCGCAAGATCATAAATAAACGTATCGAGCTTTCTTGATGCGGCAACTTTTGGATCAAGCTGGCGTATAGAACCTGCGGCTGCGTTTCGCGGATTCGCGAAAGGAGGTTCGTCCGTTTTTGCACGCGCTGTGTTAAGTTCCTTAAGTCCGGCTTTACCCATCCACACTTCTCCTTCAACAACGACGTCAATGGGGCGCGAGAG
>CAZMOI010000033.1:0-1033 GCA_964568025.1 uncultured Candidatus Saccharibacteria bacterium | reverse complement strand
CCAACGGCACAGAATCGATCGTGCGAACGTTCATTGTTACGTCCTCACCAACACGACCGTCTCCGCGGGTAGCGGCGGAAATAAGTACGCCTTTCTTGTACGACAAGACTACCTTCAAGCCGTCAATCTTAAGTTCTGCGGTATACGTCGGATTATGTGTAGGACCTAAACGTTCACGAATTCCCTTCCTGACACGTTCGTCAAACGCCCGAAATTCCTCTTCAGTAAATACATCATTAAAAGACCACTGCGCGGAAGTGTGTTTGACCTTCTTAAATTGCGGAAGCGGTTTTCCTGCAACGCGCTGAGTCGGAGAATCTGACGTTACCAACTCCGGGTACTCCTCTTCAAGTGTTGCGAGTTCGTGCTTTAAGGCATCAAGCGCCTCGGCAGATATCTCTTCTTTGTCTTCGACATGATAAAGATACCGATACCTATGTATCGCGTCACGAAGTTTTGTTGCGCGTTCCCGCGCTTCACGTGGTGCTTTCTTCATCAGGTAGCACTATTGTACCTAAAGCCGGGGTTCGTTAGTACCTGGCCCTAATAGCACGCTCTAAACGAAGCGGGTTCGATGTGTCGCAGGTGTTATAGCCCCGCGACTGGACGGTTGTTTGTATACTTTGAACATTTCCCGCCGGAATCGACTGCTTTGTAACGGTAACGGAGGCACAGGGAAGCGTTGCGGCAACTCCGCCTATAGGGAACGAGAACGTGGTTACCATAACCTCATTCGGAAGCCCTAGGTTTTGACTTGTTCGAGTAAGCTCGGACGGCACTCCGCTTCCTCCGCAGGTAATGTGCGTAAGGGGCGACGTAGTGGCAAATGCATTTTGTTTTGTGTCCCAGTAGAAGGCACATTCAATTCCTGTATCCGAAGAGTAAAACGCAAACTGCGATTCCCTGCCGGAGGATGATAAACGAATTTCTTTCGAGACAATATCGAAAAGTGCAGAACCAAGCGCGACAAGTACGCTCGATATCAACACCGCCAAAAGCAGGGTGAAACCCCGATGTGCCTTCCTACCACCAC
>CAZMOI010000032.1:2256-9001 GCA_964568025.1 uncultured Candidatus Saccharibacteria bacterium | reverse complement strand
CCCCTTGAAAGTAAAAATCTTTATTATTTTCCCGGAACGAGTCGTTCCGTCAGGTTTTTTTATAAACACAGGCTGATTCGGTTTGACCGTTCCTTGGTAGATGCGTCCGACCGCCATCCGACCCAGAAAGTTGTCATAGGCAAGGTTAAACGGCTGAAGCATCAACGGTACATCTACCGGCGCGTTCGATGCGGATGGTACATGCTCGAGTATTGCGTCGAGAGGCGGAGTCAGATCGGAAGACTCATCGGTAAGCTTTTTCTTAGCGATACCCTGTTTACCGATTGCGTACACGACCGGAAAATTTGATTGCTCATCATTCGCACCTAATTCCAAAAAGAGTTCAAGTACCTGTTCTTCCGCACGGTCAGGATCCGCGGCGGGCTTATCTATTTTGTTAATGACGACAATAGGCCTCAATCCAAGCTCAAGCGATTTTTTGAGAACGAACCGTGTCTGTGGCATCGGTCCTTCCTGCGCGTCAACGACGAGAAGCACCGAATCGATCGAACGCAGTACGCGCTCGACCTCCGAGCCGAAGTCCGCGTGTCCTGGTGTATCGACAATATTAATCTTCGTTCCTTTGTACGGAACGGAGGCGTTCTTGGCATAAATCGTAATTCCACGCTCCAACTCAAGTTTATTTGAGTCCATGGACACTCCCTCTTCGCCCACGCCCGTCTGCTTCAAAAGAGCGTCCGTAAGGGTCGTTTTGCCGTGGTCCACGTGCGCAATGATGGCAATGTTTCTGATTTCCATTGTATGAAAAAAGCCCCTGCGGGCTTCATAACAATAGCTTAAAACAAGCCTAAAAACAACACAATTGACGCGTGCGAGTACGGGCGTATAGTAGAAAAATGAACGAGAGCAGGAAAAACCCCATGGTTCGTCCGGTTGCCCTTGCAGCGGCACTTTCCCTTTCCGCCTGTGCGACTCTTCCTCGCGATGCGGAACTCCGCGCGTCTCAGGCGCGTGAAGTTTACACGCTCTCCGAAGACGAACGCGTTCCCGCATACATACGCTCGGGCGCGGTTGGCGGAAGGTCAATCACTATTCGAGAAGATGGCATGCTCTATGAAATATCAAGCTGGGAAAACGAGGGCGTACCGGTTCTTTCGATTCAAGCTTGCAGAGAAGACCGCGAGGAGCGCGGAAACGTGAGCGGATGCATGATGCGAGACGGATACAGCGTGAGCGACATCGGCATCGACGGCGTAGCGGACGGGGCTTCCATACGAACGGGGTACGGAACGGGAGCATCGACACAACTTTTCTACAGAGGAAACCCTGACTGGCATGCGCGAGGATGGCAAACGCTTTACAACCGACAGCTCGATGCGATAACCCGCTACAGGGATCGAGTCTATAATCCAAGAACGGATTTATAAGCTACTCGGGCTTGTCTTTCTTTTCTTCCTCCCCCCCTTCAGGAGTGGTAGCGTTCGGGTTAAGCAGATTGTCTACTCCGCGCAGTTTTTGTACAGTAGGCCACAATTTCCTGGCCGCCTCCTCCCCGCGCTTCTTTGCCGCCACCGCATCAAACGGAGCGTCTCGTTTTGGAGTATCCCCTTCTGTAACCATATCTATACAGTATAGGATATAAGGTTGTTCTCGATTCGAGCGCGTATGTCGCCTTCGGTCACGGTAAACTTTTCGCCCGAAAGCGTCTCGTATATCTCGATGTAGCGACGGGATAATTCTACGACTAACTCCGCAGGTGCTTCGGGTAACACCGCATCGTTGTAAGGGTCGCAATTTTCCTTAAACCATATGCGCAAAAATTCTTTATCAAACGCCTTCGGTTCTTCGCCTTTCTGAAATTGCGCGTCGTAGCTGTCTTTAAGCCAATAGCGGGAATTGTCGGGGGTGTGCACTTCGTCAATCAAAATGACTTTGCCTTCATGAAGCCCGAACTCATACTTCGTGTCGACGAGTATAAATCCCTTTTCCGCGGCGTGCTTTTGTCCGTATGCAAATAGTGCAAGTGCCGCGCGTTGCATCTCCCCCCACTCTGCTTCCGTCGCAAGCCCGCGCGGCACGACGTCGCCCAATTCCAAATTTTCATCATGTCCCGCTTTCGTCGTCGGTGTGATTATTGCCTGTGGCAACGGAGTGTTTTTCTTCAGACCGTCAGGAAGCGTAATACCGCCGAAGCTTCTTTTTCCTTTCTGATAGTTCGTCCAAATGGACGTATCGGTAACACCGGTCAGGTATCCGCGCACAACCACTTCAACCAAAAACGGTTTGGCGCGCTTCCCGACCAACACATTCGGGTCGGGAAGCGCGATTACATGGTTTGGAATGATGTGTTCCGTATTCTTAAACCAGAATGCGGAGATAAGATTCAGTACCGCTCCCTTGTGCGGAATGTGCGCGATGATGCGATCAAAAGACGAGTGGCGGTCGGTGGTGACCAGGATAAGTTTTTCTTCCTGCACATAAATATCGCGCACCTTTCCGCGCGTCAGAGTGCCTAGATTTTGAAAGTCGGTTTCCCTGAGTACGTTCATTGTCATTCGCCGGGAGGCAACAGTGTTATATTTTCCGGCTCGAAAATGACCTGTCGTGCGCCGTTCTCGACGACTCCGACATCCATAAGTTCGTATCCCGCACTCTTCCCAAGCTTCAGCGTACGATCCACGTCGGATGCAGGAACAAATACGTAATACCCCGCTCCCCAATTGAACGTTTTTAAACAATCCTGAAGTGAAAGTCCGTTTTCCCGGAAGTACGTCATAAGAGGCGGGACGGAAAGCCACGAGTGTATGCGGTACGTATAAGGACGTTTGTCGTACGCAATTTTACCCAAGGCGTCGCCTGTCCCCGGAAGAAGCGAGTGAATGTCGACGTTGTTATCCAAAAGCGTTTCTATAAGCGCGGTGTAGGAGCGTGTCGGGATCAAAGTCTCCGCACCCAAAGTGTTACCGTTCGGGAGTTTTGTTAGAAACGTATCCGGCAATTCCATCGCGCGTTTAATTACGAGCGATATGCCGTTTGAGTGCACTCCGGAGGAAGCGACGGCGATAATATGATCCCCCGCGGACAGTTTTGCACCCGTCACCAAACGTTCACGCGGTGCAATAACGCCCGTAATCGAACCGGAAAATGTGGGCGCGATTTGCACGGGCGGTTCCGGCTTCAAAAGGTATTTGAGCGCTGCGGTTTCTCCCGCGGGAAGCGCCATTCCCACCTCTTCGCAAATTGCGAGAAGCCCGTCCGCAAAGTCTTTTACTTTTTGCTCATTCTTAAACCAGCTGACGTCACCCACATCTATATGATCGGTAAATACAACGGGCATCGCGCCTTGTGCGATAACGTCGTTTGCAACCATCAGCGCCGTGTCTTTGGCTATCGCGTCGTAATACGTCTTACCACTCCCCTCATTGTCGTACATCCACTCGGCAATCCAGTTTTTGTTTCCCAGACCCTCTTGCGTCTTACACCAAATAGGATGGTGCGGACCTTTGTATTCGTAGACCGCGCCATGCGAGTGCATGACATCGGTGTTGATATACACATCGCGCTTGTTCGGGAACGTGACCGTCTTTTTCCCGACCGCAATCATCGCCTGTTTGAAAGGCTCCAATACCGAATAGTCGACGCCCGCTTTCGCGTACTCGCTCTGGCTCATATCAAACCGGAATCTTCCAGATACTTTTTAAAACCTTTCTCGGCAATCTTTTCAACTTTTCCTAAAACATCGGCTTCCATTTTCTTTTTGAATTCGACTACTTTTGCGCGCACGCTTTCGTCAGAGGTGCCGATAATCTGTGCAGCAAGGATCCCCGCGTTTTTCGCGCCGTTGATGGCAACCGTTGCAACCGGAACCCCCGGCGGCATTTGCGCTATGGACATAAGCGAATCAAGTCCTGCGGCTGTTTTCGTTCCGACGGGTACACCGATAACGGGAAGCGGGCTCAAAGATGCAACCATGCCCGGAAGGTGCGCTGCTCCTCCGGCACCTGCAATAACCACTTTGAGTCCTCTCTCTTCGGCGCTTTGTGCGTATTCAAACAACCGCTCGGGAGTGCGATGAGCGGAAACAACGGTCACTTCTACGCCGACGCCAAGCGACTCAAGTACGGTCGCCGCGTCTTGCATGACGGGCAGGTCGGAGTCGGAACCCATGATGATACCGACTTGAGGCTTCATATATTTAGATAGTAACACGAGAGCGGATTTTTTCCGCTTTTTCGTGCGCCTCTGGTACGGTCTCTGCGACAAGCGTCACATGCCCCATTTTTCTTCCGACGCGCGTCTCATGTTTACCGTAGAGGTGCACATACGCGCCTTCGTTTGCGGCATCTTCAAAACCTTCGGGCTGCGCCGGACCGTTCCGTTTCCCTAGAATGTTAAGCATGACCGCGGCAGGGACTTTAAGCGCGGTCGGCCCCAACGACATACCCGTTACCGCACGTATATGTTGCTCAAACTGCGATGTTTCGCATGCCTCGATAGTTACGTGTCCCGAATTATGAACGCGGGGGGCGATTTCGTTTACGATAACGCGGTTGGCAAGGAACATTTCTATCGCAAACACTCCGGCGCCTTTCAGGTGTTCCATAACTTTTCGCGCAACAGATTCAGCTTCCACTGCCGTATCCGAAGGAACAAGTGCGGGAATGGAAACGGTATCGCAGATGTGGTTAACGTGAACCGTTTCAACCGGCGGGTACGTCGCTATCTCGCCCCCCACGCTTCTCGCGGCAACGACCGCTAATTCTTTTGTGAACGGGACAAATTTTTCCGCATACAGTTCCCTCCCGGCAAGTTTTGAAAATGCGCCCTCAATGTCTTCCGCTTTTTCGACCAGCGCATTGCCTCTCCCGTCGTACGAATCACGCTTTGCCTTCAGAACGTACGGGTACCCAAACTCGCTCCCCGCTTTCTCCGCGCCATCGACGCTTTTGATTTCCATAAAATCTGCAGTTGGAATTCCGTGCGTCGCAAGAAACCGCTTCTGCTCGTATTTATCTTTAATGATACCCAGAGTTTCAGGGGCGGGATTAACCGGCGTATCGCTCGCAATCTCTTCCAAGGTCGCATTGTCGGCAAGTTCAATCTCAAACGTCAGATAGTCCGCCTCATCGGCAAGCGCGCGCAACATCGCCGGATCCGTGATCGAACCCACGATCTGTTTGTCCGCAACCTGCCCTGCCGGAGAGTCGGGGGTCGGGTCGAGTATGACGACTGAGAAACCTAACCTATGTGCCGCATCAGTCAGCATCCGTCCCAGCTGTCCCCCGCCGACGATACCTACCGTTTTCATTGGCAAATGGTACCACTTCTCGAGGAAAAACCGCTCGTCCGAAACGCACTATCCCCGACGCTCGAGTTCAAGTTCCTGTGTCAAAAGTTCCGATACGGACGGATGGATCGCAGCAGACGATACGTACCGTGCTCGCGCTACTTCGCACCCGGCGTTTGGACACGGCTCGCTATGCAGTCCATGCGGGCTCATTGCTTGTCCCCGCTGGACATATCCATTAGTGCACTTGCCACAAGTAAAAGTAGCTCCTTGTTCAACTCGTGATTTTTCCATACTGATGATTACTATAATTTGTTTCTAAGAAGATGCAACGGCACTCTCATAAAGTGCTGTTTTAAGTAACCCTGTATCCTCAAACTCATATCCGCAACACAACCCGACCACACGCGGTTTGTGGATAAGCGCGAATTGAGCAACCTCGTCAACACTGACCGCATCTCCATGGTGATGTGCACACCCATTTCCGTTACCGACGGCTTCAAGTCCGCGTAAATCAGGAATATCATTTGCGTTAGGATAGACGGCATCGAACTCTTCGGAAAACCTTTCGAATGCTTTTTGCATTCCGGTAAATGAACCACAGTTTAGAGCCAACGCTATTTCCGTATCCAAGCGATCTGGGTTGTTTTTAATATAATCGATGACATGACCCACATCGGTGCCGTCAGCCGCAAGCGCTCCGGTACTGTCGAGTGAGAGGCCTATTTGTATCTTTTTTAGGCCTGCAGTATCGGCTGAACGTCCTGCACTTATAACTCGTATCTTGCTGGTGGTTGCTTCAACCGTCGCACGAGCGCCGGCAAGACCGGCTTCTTCGATTTGCGGGTCGACCCATGCGCGCACGTCCGTAACCGTTTCGCCCGGCTTCGGAACATACCCGTCTTCACCGGACGCAATGGAATACAGTTTTACTTGTGTATTGTCGCCGGTTGTACGAATGTATTCCGCAGCCGCATCTTCATACAGCACGTTAAGCACGCCGGCTACCAGCGAATACAGTTGTCTGTCGGGTAGTAAGCGTTTTGTCGGGTAGTTTGGACCAGATACGTACCCAAACTTCCCGCAGATTCTCATGCTGGCGCCAATTGCACTGCGCACTTCTCTTTGCGCGTGAACGCGAAGACTTATGTCGTCACTTACGACCTGACTCAGGTCGACACTGTCCGGAGAAACACCAAGCCTTCTGGCGAGGTGCCCCGTATACGCGGGTGACTGAATTGAGGGAGTGTATTTTTCAGACATAGTGTTATTGGAGGGCACAACCTTCTGAGCAGTAAAATTCTTCGCTCCCCGACTCGTCACAGCCTGCGTATATCCACCCGAGGCGGAGCGGGTCATCGGCCGTTTCCGCTATGGCGTTACTAAGGCCTTCTACTGCTTCCGCTTGTTCCGACGAAAGTGTCTTCGTGTAGGAGTCAACTAGCCGGGCGAAAAGCGCTCTATCCGCGAGGCATTCCCGGCATCGTATGGCTGTAT
>CAZMOI010000032.1:1877-2209 GCA_964568025.1 uncultured Candidatus Saccharibacteria bacterium | reverse complement strand
AGGGCTGGTGGTTTCGAGGGGGCGGACTAAATAGGCAAAACCAGCCGTCGCATAGCCATCTTCATCATCATTACCTTAGTTGCAACGCTCTGGCGGGTCATGTGTGTACCATACTCCTGCCGTGGAAACTCGTCAAATCGGAGCTCGGCCCCGAATATTGCCTTTATCCGCTCATGTGGTATTAAACGCACATGTCTGTAACGGAAAAACGGGAGCCGGGCTGGGCGCGTAAAGCGCTTAGACGTGCACGCCCCGCATTTGATTCGAGAAAGGACGACCTGGACCAGGTAGTCGCTTTGATAGAACGTCTACCACTTTCCCCGTTTGAAGAA
>CAZMOI010000032.1:0-1867 GCA_964568025.1 uncultured Candidatus Saccharibacteria bacterium | reverse complement strand
TTGAAGAAGTGTCTATGCACTTCATACAAACCGGGCGCGAATATGCGGAAGTAAGCACGCTCACGGCGGAGAAAATAAACGCGATTGAAGACGGCTTTCCTCCTGAAGTACGGGGACGGGTGCTATGGAAAGAGTTTTGTGCGCACATGGGAGATGAAGAGACTTCGGAAGATGCGGAACGAATGGTTACGGACCTCAGAAATCAGTACAATCTCACACTGGCGGAAATGCTATTTGTCGGAATGAAAGGAATTGAAAGAGCGAACGCACGACGCGAGTACGACAATAAAGCTCGCAAGATTCGGGACAAGAGAAAGCAAACTATCGCTTCGCGTAGTCGACGCCGTTTTTGAAAATTTTGAGCGACTCCGTGTAGTACGGAAGTTTTTTGCCCGCGCGCTTTGCTTTTTCCTTCAGTACCCCCGCGTGCGGAAGTTGCATGTTGAAAAGCGCGCGATCGGGATGTGGCATCAACCCTAATACTCGTCCGTCGTAGTTCAACACTCCCGCTATGTCCTCCATTGCCCCGTTCGGATTCGCGGGAAGGTTCTGATACTTCGTCACGTCGCCTTTTACGTAGCGGAATGCGACTTGTTTGTTTTTCTTCAACGCAGTCAATTCTTTCTTCGGTGCGACATACTTTCCTTCTCCGTGTGCAACAGGGACGGAAAGCGTTTTGATACCGGTAAGCCAGGGTGAATCCCCTTCCGCTTTCAGGTCCACCCATCTATCCACGTAGCGGTTTGATGCGTTGTGCGCCAAAGCGCCGGGCAGTATGCCGAGCTGGGTCAGTATCTGAAATCCGTTGCAGATTCCGAGGACCAGTTTTCCGCTTTTCAAAAATGCATCAAGCTCTTTCGCCAAATGGTTTTTGACCCTGTTTGCGTACGCCTTTCCTGATCCCGTGTCGTCGCCGTAGGCAAAACCGCCCGGGAACATCAGGATGTCGTAGTTTTTGAGTTTCGCCTTCCCGTCTATAACGTCATTAATATGGACGATGTCCGCTTTGCCTCCCGCCTGATTGAAGGCAAACGCCGCTTCTTCTTCGCAGTTAAGTCCGTAGCCGGAAAAGACAAGGACTCTTGGTTTTTGTATGGATTTTTTGCTCATGTTCGAAGTTCCTGAACAGCCCCTAAGATGAGTTTCGCACTTCTCTCCAATGTTTCAAAGGAGTCGTCCGAGTGGTCGACGACGACGTGAGTCTTCGGACTCACAAACACTTCATGCAGGCGCATGTGTACTTCCCGCGGATGATCGCGAAACAGATCAGGCGACCTTTCCTGCATCCGCTTCTCTAACACTTCAACCGATGCGTTCACAAAAACGATAAGCGTATGCGCGAAAAAGTCCGAGTGCGCGATTATTCTTGCGGTCGGCTCCAGTATGGCGCTGTTTGCCGAATAAATCGCGATCTTATCGTGAGCCACTTTCGGAAAGCCGTACCGCTCCACCCTGCCGTCGCCCATGTCACGGTCCCACGCCAAGCCTCCGTCGATACGTTTCGCAAATTCTTCCTTCGTGACGATATCGTTTTCTATCAAATCCTCGTTTTCGCGTAACGGGCGCGTAGTCAGGCGTTTTGGTATCTCGAACATCCGCATCGCGTCGTGCTCAATAATCGCGCGCATCATGTTGACCATCGTCGTCTTGCCCGAGCTTGAAGGTCCGACGACAAGGATGGAGCGTACCTGCTTTATCTCTTTCAGGTTTTCTTTGTCTATCCAAACGGGAGGCGCTTCATTTGACTGAAGCAGGAACGACAAATACTCCGCCAATTTTTCTCCCTCTTTTTGTGTCGCTTGTACGTTCATATCACCAATTTTTGAAACGTTTACGATACGCCGTTTCCGCATCTTTGAGTGCGATA
>CAZMOI010000031.1:4881-9331 GCA_964568025.1 uncultured Candidatus Saccharibacteria bacterium | reverse complement strand
CCCCCCTGCCCGCGAAGTGCCCCTCGAAGCCCGCCAGCCGCAGCATCGCCCAAACGCTCAGTTACTCTTCCTAAGGCACACTCAAAAGCGCTCTCACAGCCGGAACTCATACACTGCACGTTTTGTGCAATGTCGGAGGCATTTAATTCCTCAGCCCTGATTTCGGAGTCGGTTTTAAATGCCGGGTCACTTTCTATATCGGGATTCCCGATTGCGGGGCCTATCGGTGCGCCTACCGGTGGAGCGCCTGGGAGGGTTGATTCAAATGAAGGAGTTGAGGGGAATCCTGGTGTCGATGGGCCCCCTTCAAGGTCTGATGAACACCCCACCCCCACTCCATGGCACCCTCCGTGATTGGCTGATGCCACATGCGGAAGTGTGAATGTTGCGAGCAGTATGAAAAGCAAAGCTATTTTTTTCATTGTGTCTTCAAAAGAGTCGCTACTTTTTGAAATAGTACAGTCATCGATTCCTCAACGCGCGCTTCCGCTTCTAAGAATACCCCAGCGTACGCCATGCCCGCGAGCGGGTCCCCACCCCACGCCGCCATAGCGGACACGGTATTTGCCAGCGTTCCGACGTCGTTTACCAGTTGCAGGTGTTCATTTGCTACCGATGGCGGAATTTGCATAGCGACAAGCGCAGCCTGTATCTCCTTATATGCCGTCGCTGCTTTTTGAAGTTCGGGGCTCCCATAGTAGTTGCTTTCAGTAACTATCCTTCGGAAAGAGCTTAATTCATACTCGGTCAGGCTCACGCTTTCTCGTAAAATCTCATACAAAATCGCCGCATAAAGCTTGAGTGACACTTTGTTTGATATGTTCAAGTCAGCCGCGATCAACTTTTCAGTTAAATCAGGAAGTGTCACGGTTTTTGCTATGTCTGTAACCGCCGCGCTCCTTTCGGCTTCCGTTTGAAAACCAATCCCGTATGCAGCAACCACATTTTCGGCAAGTTGTGTCGAGGGGGATACCCCACCTGCCCCTGCCTCGTACGCGTTTGTTGAGTGCCCAGGCATAAGCGGATTTGAGCCGGCCGACACCTCAGCACCGTCTCCGGCACCATCCCCGTCGGTGTCAAAAAGTGCCGGGTCCGTTTTCCATACGCGCTCTTCCCACAATGTCAGGCCGTCGTTATCTGCATCATTCGGGTTTGTTGCTTCGCGTGCGGTAAGAAACGGCAAGCCTCCATTATTTTCAAAAAAGTATGTCCCCGCCGCGGTTGCTATGACAAGAACGGCAAACACCGTTGCCCATACAACACCCCCCCAGCCTTTTCGGGACTCCATTGCAACTCAGTATACCTATGGAAGCGCGGTCTGATGATACAGATATAGGAAAATAAGTGTAAAAGTCCTTTTTGAACGTGGCATACTGTTCCATAGTATGGAGCGTTTAGCAATTGGTGCAGTTGTACTCGCGGTATGTGCGGGAGTTTTGCTATCGCTCCCCGCCTCTTCCGCTGCTATCACTGCAGGAGGAGCGGCAGGGGGTGCTGCAAAGGTAGTGTCGATGCCCTACGGGGCGAAATCAACAGTGATTCTTCCGTGCACATGTCCGACCCAGGTAGGGCGCGTTTTTATCGGCAGGTTTACCGGGCCAAGTGCCGGCGTATATGTTATTTCTTCGACTGCAGTCATTCAAAAACCATACAGAAACATGATGTGGCTTCTACCCGCGGTATGGCACTTAGGAAAAGCAACCCCGGCGCTCCCGACGGACTGCATGGACTACAACGGGTATGCTTGCAACCCGCACTACCTTCTCGCGGATCCGTCAGGTCTTTCGTACCCCAAGAAAATTCAGTTCAGCGGAACGGGACTTCCCGGGTTTAAATAATTTTTTGAGCAAGCGTGAGCCACTGTTGAAGCGGAACGTCCTCCGCGCGTATTTTTTGTAGAAGTTCGGTTGTCTCTAAAACGTTTTCTGATTTTGTTCCGAATGCTTTACGCAAGTTTCCGGCAAGTGTTTTTCTTTTTTGTGCGAATCCCGCTTTTACGGTTTTGAAAAATATTTCCTCGGAAACGTCTTTGAAATTTTTTCTGGAAATATTTTCTATAAGCAATATTGCGGACTCCACGTTCGGCGGGGGGTTAAAACTTCCGCGAGATACCGTTTTTACGTATGTAGGGAATCCGTATGCTTTTACTGACAGCGAAAGAATAGATTCTTTTTTTGAACGAGCAATACGCTCCGCAACTTCTTTTTGGACCAAGAGCGACACTGCACGCGGTTGGTTTTTTGATGTCAGCGCCGTTCGAACTAACTCTCCCGTTATGTAATACGGAATGTTTGCGGCAACAACGTATGTTTCTTTTGGAAACACTTTGTCCGGTGTCCACTCGCGCGCATCTCCCGTGATAATGCGAAGCCGCCCTTTTTTTATTTCTTGTGCAAATGTTTCTTCAAGAACCGCAACCATTGCAGGGTCTTTTTCTACCGCCACGACGCGGGCCCCAAAATTTAAGAGTTCGCGCGTGAGCATTCCCTTTCCGGGACCGATTTCGTAGACGTTATCTCCGCTTAAAATTCCCGCCGCTTCTGCAACTGAAAATGCTACTCCGCGATTGGTAAGGAGGTGTTGTCCCAGTTTTGCTCCGCGCCGTCTGTCAGTCGATTGTTTCATACGTATCTCTTTCAAGTGTAACGACTTCCGCAAACGCAGAATCCATTTCCGTTATAAATTCCGAAGGGTACGTTACTCCGCGATTTCCGAAAATGGTTCGTGTCCCCGCATAGGTCAGATACGCTTTCTTTTTGGCACGCGTGAGCGCGACGTAAAATAGCCTGCGTTCCTCTTCATCATCAACATCGTCGCCCCCGTCCCGCTCATGGGGGAATAGTCCGTCTTCAAGTCCCGTGACGAATACGCGTTCAAATTCAAGCCCTTTTGCCGCGTGAACCGTCATAAGCTTTACGCCGTTTTTTGGCTTTTCAAGTTCGTCCTGGTCGGACTGTAGCGCCGCTTCTTCTATAAGTTTTGCAATTCCCTCCCCGTCTGAAAAAGAATCGTATTTTGACGCTACGGTGACTAACTCTTTCAAGTTTTCCAGACGTTCCTGTTCTTCCGATCCGCCTTTTTCATATAGTCGCCACATGCCCGATTCGACGAGTGCGTATTTAAGCGCGTCAGATGTTTTTGCTGTTGCTATCTTTTTTCCAATGCGTTCTATTAATGCATTAAACTCTCCAACTTTTTTTGCCGCAGCGGATGGAAGCTCGGACAGTTTCCCGTTGACCGCCTTTGCGAGCGTTACTTTGCCGATTCCGCGCGCGGGGGTTGCAACCGCGCGGGCAAAATCCGCTGCGGTCGAACCGTTCTGCGCGAGGCGCAAGTATGAAAGCACGTCTTTAATTTCTTTTCGTTCAAAAAACCGGGTTCCCAAAACTTGATACGGCACGTCTTCCTTTAGAAACGCTTCTTCAAGAATGCGCGACTGGAAGTTTGCGCGATACAAAACTGCAATTTCGTCCGCCTTCACGCCATAAGCAATTAAATGTTTCGCTTCTTTTGCAACGTATCGTGCTTCTTCAATTTCGTCCTGGAACGCGGCAACCGTTATTTTTTCGCCGACCTCGTTCGAAGTGTACAGCTCTTTTTCTTTTCGGCGGATGTTTTTTGCTATTGCATCGTTTGCCGCCGCAAGAATAGTTTGCGTTGAGCGGTAGTTTTCAGCGAGCACTACCATTTCCGTATTCGGAAAATCTTTTTCAAAATTCATAATAAATTCTATTGAAGCACCTCGCCAGCTGTAAATGTTTTGATCAATGTCGCCGACGACCGCAATATTCCCCCGCTCACCCGCGAGCATTTTTATTATTTCGTATTGCACTCGGTTGGTGTCCTGGTACTCATCAACATGGATGTAGTGCCATGCGTTTTGGAAATGCGCTCGCGCATCCGCGTGGTCACGAAGCAGACGCCACGCCTTAAGTAGAATGTCGTCAAAGTCGAGCGCGTTTTCTTTTGCGAGTATCGCATCGTATTTTCCCCACACTTCCCCTATTGCCTCGTCAATGTATGACGTTGTGTACTCCGCCATAAACACCTCCCGCTCTATCGCTTTTCCTTTGTATCGTCCCATAGCCGACAACACTTTTCTCGGCTCGAGCTGTTTTGGATCAAAGTGAGCTTGTTCTATTGCGTTTTTTGCGGCGCGCGTTGAATCGGAGCGGTCGTAAATGGCGAATCGCCGAGGAAGACCCGCTTTTTGATGGAACGTTTTGATCATTTCGAGGCAAACGGCATGAAACGTGCCCATGTACGGTTCCCGAAGCGGGGAATCGAAGGGGGAAAGAGCAAGATCGCTTTGCAGAAGGTGCCTGACCCGCTCCCGCATCTCGCGAGCGGCCTTATTAGTGAAGGTAACTGCCAGTATATTTTCAGGGGCTACTCCACCGCGTATAAGTTCGGCTATTCTGTGGGTTATAACCCGGGTCTTTCCCGCCCC
>CAZMOI010000031.1:3573-4871 GCA_964568025.1 uncultured Candidatus Saccharibacteria bacterium | reverse complement strand
TGCATAGAGATACTATAGCAGGAGGTAGTAATGTTCTATATAACGGCTCAACAAAGCCATCCCCACTGTGCTATGTCTAGCATAGCACAGGTGCGGGGGTGCGTGCGCGTGGGGGAGGGCGGGTGGTTTTGGCGGTTGACTGGGGGGTCTATAGGGGTATAGTGGGGTGATACCCAAGTCCTGATTACGGAATGGCCTTATTGGCCCTTTTTACTGAAAGCCCGCACCGGCACTCGAGGAGAATCTGTTATAGAAAAAAATCCCACATCCCGCGAAGGAAACCAAACGACCCTTCCGGCACCATACTTCCTTACTCGAGCGTTACCTGCTCTCGCCTTGCTTCTTTTAGGATACGTGCTCGTTTCCTTCTTTTTCAAGGGCGGATGGGGACTTTCGGTTAACGCCGCCTCTTCCCCCGTTCTTTCAAAATCGGTTCCCTCGTTTAAAACTCCCGCCTTGAAGGCAGCGACCCATATCGACCCTAACCCTGCAAAGGGCGGAGGTGACATTTCGATTGTGGGAGGGGTGGCGCTTCTTCCGGAGTCAGGACCGTCGGGAACTATGGCGGATATTCAGGAACGCAAACCTTCCTCCGATCAGATTTCTATATATGTCGTTCGCGAGGGAGATACACTTTCTCAAATTGCCGAAATGTTTGATGTTTCGACCAATACGGTCTTGTGGTCGAACGATCTTAAGAGTGCACGGGACATTCACCCCGGTGACACTCTTGTGATACTTCCTGTTACCGGAATTCAGCATGTCGTGGCGAAAGGTGAAACGGTTGAAAGTATCGTCAAAAAATACAAAGGTGATTTGAATGAAGTGCTGGCGTTTAACGGATTTTCAAAAGGAGTAAAACTTGCGGTTGGTGACACACTCATTATTCCCGACGGCGTTGAAGCGCAGGCGCCGGTACGAGTGAGCGGTTCCATTGCGCGAGCGGACGGGCCGTCGCTTATCGGTTTTTTCCTCCGCCCGATTCTTGGAGGTACGAAGACTCAAGGCATTCACGGATACAACGGAGTCGACATTGGCGTGCCAGTCGGTACTCCGGTTCGCGCATCCGCATCCGGTTCGGTTATCGTTGCGCGCTCATCCGGATATAACGGAGGATACGGCAGGTACGTTGTCGTACAACATAACAACGGAACGCAGACTCTCTACGCCCACCTTTCGGAATTGTATGTTTCGCCGGGTTCGTATGTTGCGCAAGGCGAAACAATTGCCGCATCAGGAAACTCAGGACGCTCTTCAGGACCACATATTCATTTCGAAATTCGCGGAGCCCAAAACCC
>CAZMOI010000031.1:2251-3563 GCA_964568025.1 uncultured Candidatus Saccharibacteria bacterium | reverse complement strand
TAACCGTTCTTCGAAATACTCGGAACGGCTTTTCTTTAGCCGAATCTGCCGGTGATGTAGTCCTCGGTCTCCTGTTTTTTAGGACGAGTAAACATTTCTTCGGTACAGCCCTCTTCAACCATGTGTCCCATGTTAAAGAATGCGGTTTTGTGAGAAACGCGCGCTGCTTGTTGCATGTTGTGGGTCACGATGAGAACCGTAACATTGTCGCGGGAAAGTTCCGCTATTGTTTCCTCAATGTCTGCAGTTGAGATTGGGTCTAGTGAAGAACAGGGTTCGTCCATGAGAAGCACCTCAGGATTAAGTGCGAGCGCCCGGGCAATAACCAGCCGTTGTTGTTGGCCTCCTGAAAGAGCGGTTCCGTAATCGTCCAATTTGTCTTTTACCTCATTCCACACTCCGGCACGTCGGAGCGATCGCTCGACAATCACATCCCTATCCGCTTTATTCTTTGCTAGGCCATGTATACGCGGGCCGTATGCAACGTTTTCATATATTGATTTAGGAAACGGATTCGGTTTCTGAAATACCATACCGACGCGCGAACGGAGAATGGTCGTGTCTACGTTTCGATTGTAAATATCGTGACCGTCTACGGTAACCAGTCCGGTGGTTTCGGCGCCATCAATCGTGTCGTTCATACGATTGATGGAGCGCAAGAAAGAACTCTTCCCGCACCCGGACGCACCGATAAGCGAGGTTACCAGATTTTCCGGAATTTCAAGCGATACATTTTCTATTCCGATACGTACGTCGGCTTTTACACGGTAACGAATGGAAAGGTTCTGTGCGACTATCTTTGGTTTTCTCGAAATCCCCCCTACCGGCGGTTCCAGGAACTTAAACTTGCCGGCATTCCCTTCCGCCATATGATGCTCACACCCTACCTAATCGCGGCCGGTACTGCAACGCTTCCAATATGTGAGGTTCATCTACGCCATCCTTGCCTTGAAGGTCCGCTATGGTTCGTGCAAGACGTAACGTTCGATGGTACGAACGTGGAGAGAGTTTCAATGTTCGGGCGGGTTGTTGCAGAAGCGCCAAAGCGGCGCCTCCTATCCCCGCGACTGTTTCTATGCTCTTTGACGGGAGTTCGCTGTTTGCTTTTCCACCATTTCTTTTTTCGGCTTTTATACGAGCGTTCATAACGCGGGTCCGGACTGCATTTGACGACTCACCTCCCCCTTTGGAAAGTTTTTCATGAGGCACGTGCGGCATGTCCACCCACAAGTCGATGCGATCAACAATTGCACCCGAAAGCTTTTTCGAAAAACGTACATGTTCAGCAGGTGGGGCGGTTAAAAGAGGCGGG
>CAZMOI010000031.1:524-2241 GCA_964568025.1 uncultured Candidatus Saccharibacteria bacterium | reverse complement strand
CGGCAATGAGCATAATATTTGCGGGGAAATGCGCTGACCCTACGGCACGCGCGATGGTGATTGATCTGTTCTCCAGCGGCTCACGCAGAGCTTCAACGGATCGTCTGTCAAACTCGGGAAATTCGTCCATGAAAAGTACCCCCCGATGCGCCAATGTCACTTCTCCGGGACGAAGCGCGTTTCCTCCCCCAACGAGCGCAACGTATGAAGATGTGTGATGTGGCGCACGGAACGGCGGTGCGGTTACCACCGGGTCTCCCAGTACTCCGGCGACAGAATGTATCGCCGTTACTTCAAGCGCCTCCTCGACAGACAGTGGAGGCAAAATTCCGGCAAGCGCCTGCGCAATCATTGTCTTTCCGGTTCCTGGAGGTCCGATAAGTGCCATGTTGTGTCGGCCTGCGGCGGCAATTTCAACGGCGCGTTTCGCGCTCTCTTGTCCCGCAATGTCCGCCATGTCGACTGTACACGCAATCCCCTCACAAACGGGAGCATGGTGAGGTGTTTGCATAAGCGCGCTCTTTCCAGTCGCGTGTAGAACTACATCCGCCAGTGTTTGCGCTCCGTAGACGCGAATACCTTCAACGAGTGAAGCCTCCTCGGCGTTTTCTTCAGGTACGACAACCGAAGTAAACCCGTTCTTTTTTGCGGCGAGAACCGCGCTCAAAGCCCCCTTTATTTTTCGGAGCGTACCGTCAAGTCCGAGTTCACCAAGAAATACCGTCGAAGACGGGTCAAAAGAAACATCTCCTTTTGCAAGGAGATACGACAAGGCCATCGGAAGATCAAACACGGGGCCTTCTTTTTTTGTGTCGGCCGGCGCAAGAGAAATAACAACCTTATGGTTATGTTTTTTAGGAGAATGGAAGCCCGATTGCTTTATGGCAGCGGCAAGTCTGTCGCGCGCCTCTTGCACCGCTTTGTCAGGCAACCCCACAACCGCAAATGCATAGAGCGTTCTGTCGGTTACATCAGTTTCGACGGAAATTATTTCAGCGGTCGGAAAGTTCGGCTGAACGCTGAAGATTCTGGCAAACGCCATATGTGGGCAGAATACCGCACATTATCGGGCTCTCTGTGTATCGGAGCGGAAAATTTACGCGTTCTGCACGTCCATGTGCTTGATGCACGTAAGCGCCGCAGGGTTTGCTTTCAAACGCTCTATTTCAATATCTTCTCCGGATACTTCGCATACGCCATAGGTTCCTGCGTCCATTTTTTCAAGCGCGCGATTAACCATGCTCAATCTACCTTCAAGTTCGTTCATGGTCGCGTTTGCGTCCTGCATTTCTTCAAAAATATCCGCGTTGTCGTTGCGGTCAGCGCCGAATGCGTCATCGGAAAGTTTTGCCGGCACCCAGTCGTTCGGGTTTGAAGGGTCGCGCTTCCCGAGCTTTGAAAGCTCAGTCTCAAGAAATACGCGCTCCGTCTCGAGGCCCTTTTTAAATGCGTTTGTGTCAGTGTCGTTTAACATGGCGAAATCGTAACACGCTATCTGCCGCTAAGCGAGAGGCGGGTCATTACTTCCCTAAGCGTGCTGTCGTTGGTGGTTATAAGAAGCAGGTTTCGTTCAGGAAATGCGTATACGATTTGCCATGACGAGTCGCTCGCCCGCACATCCACGTTTTGATACACGTAGTCGGCAAACGAGAGGGTGGCAGGCGGGGGTGTCATTATCGCCCGGTTTGGAGCGAAAAACGCCCCCAGGTTTTCCGCC
>CAZMOI010000031.1:0-514 GCA_964568025.1 uncultured Candidatus Saccharibacteria bacterium | reverse complement strand
TCAGTAAGAACGGCTGGTTTCTGTTGAACGCGTGTATACCGACCATGATGTCGGTCGCATTTCGCGCGATAGTGGGCGGCGCATTTAAGAGTGTCAGTATTTGAGACGGGGATAGGCGTGCTCCCCCTTCACTAATCACCACCTCGGCAACCTCCCCCAGGTTTATGTCAGAGGCAACCCGCTCCGCAGCGAGTAACTCCAAAAGGTTCGCTTCCGCTTGTATGGGAATTGAAACGGCGGTGTTTGCGGAAATGAGCGGCGCATATTCGGGCGCAGGCTCCTCGTTCCCTGAGAAGATAAGTACGAGTCCGATTATGGCTACGCCAAGAAGCACCAACCCCGCAGCTCCAGCGATAAGTAGTGCGCGTTGCATACCGGCGCGATACTCGGTTTCTTTTTCTTTGTTTGGCGGACCGCCTTTTTCTTGTTCTGCGCGCACAATGGTCGAAAGCGTTTCACCGCGCTTCCGTATCACTTCGCTTATGTCAGCAGCGTACGTGCGGATAGGTGCTAT
>CAZMOI010000030.1:2296-9563 GCA_964568025.1 uncultured Candidatus Saccharibacteria bacterium | reverse complement strand
TCCATTGTTTCCAAATGCTCTATCCAGAAATAATCGTACGCCTGAAGCAGGAGTCGCTTCAGGACCGCGGGGAACGCCTCACCGACTTCCGCTTTCTTTTTTTCAAATGCCGCTTCTCCATCTTCCGTCTGTGACATGTGTTCGCGGGCAATGCGTTCCGCTTCTTCCGCAGAACCCGTAAGTACTGCGCGGCGCTTCCCGTACAAAAGTGTGCGCTGGTGGTTTAATACGTCATCAAATCCAAGAACATGTTTACGCGAATCAAAGTGCACGCCTTCAATTTTTTCCTGTGCCGCTTCAAGAGAGCGCGACACGACACCGGATTGAATAGGTTCGTCTTCTGGAATGCCTAACTTCCCCATCATGGACTTAACCATGTCGGAAGCAAAGATGCGCATGAGTTTGTCTTCAAGCGAAACGAAAAATTGCGTTTCGCCCGGATCACCCTGACGCCCCGCTCGACCGCGTAACTGATTGTCGATACGACGCGCGTCATGACGCTCGGTTCCTATAACATACAGACCTCCTGCTTCTTTGACTGCCGCGTATTCTTCGGGCGTTGAAGGATTACCGCCGAGCTTGATGTCGACACCGCGACCCGCCATGTTGGTGGCAACGGTAACTGCGCCAAGACGACCTGCCTGAGCAATAATCTCGCCTTCTCGTTCATGATTCTTTGCATTTAAAAGCTCGTGCGGGACGCCGGCTGCGCGAAGCGCGGCGGAGAGTCGCTCGTTGGTTTCGATAGCCGTAGTGCCAATAAGCACGGGCTGCTTCTTCTCGTGCTTTTCTTTAACAATCTTTACAATTGCCTGGAATTTTCCCTTTTCGCTTTGGAATATAAGATCATGGGAGTCTTTTCTGGCTATAGGGCGGTGCGTTGGGATAGCCACGACGTCCAGGTTATACACGGAGCGAAACTCCTCTTCAGAGGTTAAACCGGTTCCCGTCATACCGGCGACCTTCTCATACATGCGGAAGTAGTTTTGGAAGGTTATTGAGGCGTACGTTTGGCTCTCTTTCTGTATAGAAACCCCTTCTTTTGCCTCTATAGCCTGATGAAGCCCCTCTGACCAGCGTCTACCCGGCTGCATGCGACCGGTAAACTCGTCGACTATGACGACATCCCCGTCCTTTACGACATAATCCTTGTCCTTTATATAGAGCGCCTGAGCGCGGACCGCGGACTCAAGGTGGTGCGCGTACCGACTACCCCCCTCGGCATAGAAGTTCTCGACTCCAAGAGCTTTTTCCGCCTTTTCAATACCAGAATCTGTAATCACAACGGCGCGTAACTTTTCATCAACTGTGTAATCATCACCCTCTTTCAAAGTACGAGCGACAGAGGCAAACGTCTTATAGAGCTCGCCCGCGTCGCGCGCAGGACCGGAAATAATAAGCGGAGTGCGTGCTTCGTCAATCAAGATTGAGTCGACTTCGTCGACAACGGCAAAAAAGTGATTCTGCTGACGAATTTTGTCGGGTTCGTATTCAAGGTTATCGCGGAGATAGTCAAAACCAAACTCGTTGTTGGTGCCGTACGTTATATCCGCACCGTACGCCTCTTTGCGCGACACGGGGCGCAAAAACTCATGCACGACCTTAAACGAACCTAGTTCGTCCCGCTCGCGATCTTTTTCGGTATGCGCGGGATCGTATTGGTATGACGTCTCATGGTTAATGACACCGACCGTAAGTCCGAGAGCGTCATAAATTTGCCCCATCCATGCGGCATCGCGACGCGCAAGATAGTCGTTGACGGTAACGACATGTACTCCCTTCCCGGCAAGTGCATTGAGATACGCGGGAAGAGTTGCAACCAACGTCTTTCCTTCTCCGGTGCGCATTTCTGCAACGCAGCGATTATGAAGCACATACCCGCCGATGAGCTGTACATCGTAGTGACGCTCGTTAAGCGTTCTGCGTGATGCTTCACGCACAGCGGCAAATGCTTCAGGAAGAAGCGCGTCAAGCGTTTCCCCGTTTGCGATACGTTCTTTAAAAGAAGCCGTAAGCGCCTTGAGTTCCGCATCCGAGCGCGCCTGCATGGCAGGCTCGAAGGCTGCCACCTCCGGCACTATTTTTTGCGCCTTTCCAAGGAGGGGGCTCCCTCCTTTGAATAACCCCTGAATGCCAAACATTTGAGGCATCGTACCATATTCGCGTTTGCGAAACTAAAACGCGCCGTACGGCGCGTTTGTACTGTGTCGCGAGGTCTAAAAAAGAAAAACCCCCGAGGTTCTCCCGGGGGCTTTCAAACTATTTTCGGCGCTTTGCGCTTTTCTTCTTTGCAACTTTCTTCTTCTTTGCCGCTTTTTTCTTTTTTGCCATAGTAAGACGATCTTGCTCCGTCTTCGCTCGAACGAAATAAATATTTCTATTTATTTCGCTTCTCGCTCGACGCAGTAAGAAATTACTTAAAGAGAATTAACGGCTTGTATTTTGTTTCGACGCCCGACCGGAGAATGCGTTGTGCGAACATTCCCTGCGTCTTATACAAGCTCTCTTCAGTATGGAATAGATACTAAAGAAAAGAGCAAAAAAAGATTCATGTTGTGGATATCTTTTTATCTGCACTCGAGAGTGCAAAAAAACAAAATTTGAGAAAAATAAATACAGAATAAAAATTATTCAAATTTTTTCTTATCGTCACCAAAAAGGCGCACTTCGGGCGAAATACGAATACCTGTTTCCTTAAGAAAGTCTGCAACAACACTCTCGGCAAGCGCGACAATGTCTTTTGTTTGTGCATCAACGTCCGCTGCAATGACGAGCGGTTGTTTGTGCCACACAAATGCCCCACCGACACGTCTTCCTTTAGCTTTAAGCACCTGATCAAAAATCCAGGCTAACGGAACCTTCACTCCTCCCTCGGGTAACGGATACACGGGCATATCCGGATACTTCGCGCGTATTGTCTTGACTGCGTCTTCCGTAAAAACGGGATTCAAGAAAAACGAGCCCGCAGTTCCGTACTCGACAAGTGAAGGAAATTTTCCTCCGCGTATCTCGATAACGGCATTCCGAACATTTAGAAGTGTTTGCGGAACAGGCTTTTTCTCAAAATAAACAGTGAGGTCACGATACGAAAGATTTGGATTCCCAGAAGTCGGTAACGCGAAAGAAACTGAAACGATAACGTACCGATCCGTATGTTTTTTGAAAACACTCGTACGGTAACCTAAGTCGCACTCGTCGCGTGACAACGTTACAAACATACTTTTCACGATGTCGTATGCTTCGACCTCAAACAACGTGTCGCCAAGCACCGCTCCATACGCACCGATATTCTGCACAACAGCGGCGCCAACCGTTCCGGGAACGGCGGAAAGATTCTCAATTCCCCACCAACCGTTTTCTACGGCATGCGCGACAAGGTCGTCCCACACACACCCCGCTTCGGCGGTAACGTGAGCGACACCGTCTTTGACCACAGATGTAATACCTGAAGGTACGTAGCGGACCAAGACCGCATTAAGCCCCGTATCGGGCGGAAGCATGTTAGAGCCTTTGCCGAAGGCTACGAGCGGGAGGCCTTTCTCTTTCGCAAACAGAACTGCTTCTGCTACTTCCTCACGGGAATGAAGCGTAAGCAAAAACCGCGCGGGACCTCCCGTGCGGAATGTAGTAAGACTATGCAGAGGTACGTGTTCCTGTATATCCATCTCCTCGTGAGGGGGTTTCCCTCACTATGCGACCGACGGGTGCGAGCTCCAAGCAAAAATCTATGTGAGTGCAGTCGTCGGCCGCACAGTGCGGGCAACAAGTACACTCTACGCTCCTCTCGCTATTCTCACAACCTTCTCTCCCCATAAACGAAAAAACCCCTTGCGGGGTTCTTTCGCAGATTTTCGTAGAGCTAGCAACTGCCAGCACTCACAGCAGGTAGTATAGCACCTACAGAGTTTTTTTCAAGAGGGACTATGGATTCCGACTAGCGCGAGAATAATCGTCAGCGATACGAATAATGTCGTTCTCTGCAACATGCGTTCCGTATGCAACCTCAACGATAACTCCGCCTTTCTTAGACGAAAGCCGATGTAATACCCCGGGCTTGAATGAAACTATAACACCAGGGGTCAACCTTTTCTTACGACCTGCAATTTCCGCAGTAAGTTCCCCTTTAACACACACCCACACTTCGCTTCTGTGGTTATGCTTTTGAAGACTCAACCTGTGCCCAGGTTTAACGACAATAGTTTTAATCCAGTAGCGAGTCTTACTGGCATGTAACTGCATATGCCCCCACGGACGCACAATGGTCGTCACACGAGGGCTTTTCTTACGGGTTTCGACCGGCTTTGATTTCATTGATGAAGTATTCGCCTTGCTCCTTAAAGGACGGCTCAATCTCTATTGCCTGCTCTATGGATTTGATAGCGTCATCCCTACGACCCGCCGCAAGATATGCGGCTGCAAGCTGGACTCTGCGTTCTGCGTTCTGCGGATCCGCAGTAACGCGCGCTTCTGCAATTCCCGTTGCTTTACCATAGTCTTTTATATCCAAGTACGCCTGCAGGACGTAGTCGTTATCCGGCATCAGCGTGCCGAACTTTTCCAGAATGAGACTTTCTCCCAAAGCTTTCTCCCCCGCGCGAAGCGCGGTAACCGCGTAGAAAATGAGCGCATTATCGAATGACGAATCAAGTTCGTATGCCTTCTTAAAGACTTCAAGCGCGCCGACAAAATTACCACGATCGTTTTCTATAACAGCAATTTCGAACAGTATCTGCTGTTTGCCTGGAGAGAGCTCCAAGGCGCGGTTCAAATTCTTCAGCGCCTCGTCGGCATTTCCCAACTGTCGCCAAAACGAACCCATAAACGTATATAGTCGTGCGTCGTTCGGAGCGCGCTGTATCTCGTCTTCCATTTGGGTTAAGGCATACTGCGCCACTTCAGTATGGAATGCGGTATCTCCGGCATTAAGTGAGCGCACCTGTACCGCAAACTGCACCGTCTGCTCGCGTGCCTCCTGCCTCCCTAGCCCACTCGTTTGGTTTGCCTGTTTGAAGTACTCAAAGTTTCTCTTTATATCGCGTGTAGCACCGGGCGCTTCACATGACACAGGAGTACCGTTAGCCTGGACGCATTGTGGAGAAAGCCCCTGAATAAGGTTCGATGCGGTTGCCATACCCGGCACGTTAACGAAGTAGAATGCAAATGCCATTACTAGCAGAACCACCGGGGCGACGGCTGCAAACGTGCCCGTGGACATCGCAGTCCCCGGTTTACTTTCCCCTTTCGGACTCTTAAAGAGTACGTACGCCAACACCGTCATGAAGAAGACGTAACTTATGAGATTGTCGAAGACGAACAGGTTATGGAATCCGTAGGCAGCCAGTAACGAAGTGAAAATGCTTTTTTCAAACACTGAAAACGTCGATTCCTTGCGCCATATGAGCCACAATGCCAGAACATAAAACGACGAATAGAGTGAGAATCCTATAATCCCGCCCGCAATGAGCCAGTCGATAAACGCATTGTGTGCGCGGTCAAACCAGGGCTCCTGCGCATACAGAGAAGGTTTATAGTTTTGATTGAAGACGTAATTGAAGCCTTCCTGCCCCCAACCGAGTATTGGGCGCTCTTTAAATCCTTCGAACGCCATCCCCCAGATGGTGAAGCGGGTCTTGCCCTCTTCAAGTGATATAGACGCAAGGCGGGACAAGACCGGGTCTTGTTGTACAAACGGAGTGTCTTTTATTGCAATAAAACCGCCGATTGCAACAAGGATGGCGATAGCAGCCCCAATACCCCACTTCTTCAGAGCATCATTACCTTTATTAAAGAACAGCATCAGTACACCAAGAACAAGAAACCCACCGACAACGCCACCGATGGTGCCGCGGGTCGCGGTAAAGAACACCATAACGAGCTGCAGTACGAGCGCAATACTATACGCTGCGCGATGCCAAAATCCCTGATTCCAGTTCCGCACCATATAGAGCACGGTAAGAAAGACATGGAAGAGCATGTATACCGCGAGGTAGGTGGCATTTCCGAATGTTCCGTCGACGCGAACGCCTCCCTGATTTATTTGAAACACGCCTCCAAGCTGCATCAAGCCATACACCCCCATTACAGCGGAAGCGACAATCGATGTGTTCCAAAAACGATCCCACAGCTTCTCTGCGTTGAGAGAAAGATATACGACAAAGAAGTATGCGGTCGAATGCAGAAGCGCGACCCAGCCTTCCATGCGTTCGAAGTTCGACCAAAACGCTTTAACAGGATTTTCCGCGAGAAACGCCGAAACGCCTGCGGAACCCAAGAAAGCAAGAAGGACTATCGGAAGCGCTGACCATTTTGGCCGGTATGCGGGATCGCGAAACGCTAAGAGAAGCCACGCCGTAAATATAATCTCAACTATGATGCGGAACGCGAAATTCTTTCCGGTAATGAAAGGAAAGAAGAATGGGTTTGCAATAACAAAAGGGATAAGCGGGACAAGAAATATGCCCGTAAGCACTATGCGCCTAAGCCACGTATTCATATCCGAAAACTATAGCATTTCCCGGGAAAGCCGGTTTACCGCAGGGATTGAAGGCCTTTCTCGGCTAGAAGCGGGAGTGCCTTGTTAAAATAAGCGTCAAACCGTAGGTACCCACGGAATACCTGTCGAGCCTCTTCCTGTCGAGCCAAAAATTCGTGCTCGGAAAGACTTTCGTAAAAACGCACTACATACTCTCCTATATGTTTAATATCGGTAAAGGGTACACGAACTACGACGCGTGAGTAATCGACTACTGACTCAAACGGCAATACCATGTCGGTGTCGATGAGAATGGGGATACGTCCTAGGGAGAGCGTCTCATAAAAGCGCGAGGAATAATTCCCATCACCTTTTGGACACAATACGAAATCACTTTCAACTATACTTTGCACGAATTCACTTCGCAGGGTTTCCGGCGAAGCTGAAGCGGTTGTAAGGTTACCTGAAAAAAATTTACGGACGATAAAATGCGTTTCAACCCTTTGATCGTGCGATAAAGAGTCCATCCCCTTTCTTCTAAAATAAACACCGCGCTTGTATTCAGACTTTCCTAGAAGGTCTTGCAGTATATTCTCAACATGATGCTTAACTTCCGCCTGTACCGTAGGAAAGCCTGCGTAACCGCAAAAACTCACAACCGGTTTTTTTCCTTTTGTCCGCAACGATACGCCCACCTCACTCCCCAAATCCTCAACGAACGGAGCGAATACGACTTCGTTTGGAGTACGGCTTTTCCTATATTCAAAACCTTTGAAAACAATTACTCCCTGCCTT
>CAZMOI010000030.1:0-2286 GCA_964568025.1 uncultured Candidatus Saccharibacteria bacterium | reverse complement strand
GCATAATCTCCGGTAATAAAAGCAATAACTTTTTTTCCTGCTTTGTGTGCGTCGGCACACACAGTATCTAAGTACCGCTCTGTGTTGGGGTCGAGAGAACGTATCGATTGCGGAATCACAACGAAATCAGCTTCGGCTACCGTTGGCACAAGCGTATACGAATCAATCGAAAAATCAGGTGGGGGTGTTTTAAATAGTACACCCGCCTCTTTCTGCGCGCGCTCCTGCAATGGGTCAAGCAATCTGATGTCAGACTTTTCGGAAAGTCCTGGTGCGCGAAAAAAACGAACCATGCTTACTTAGACCAGTTCAGTGCCTCCACAGGAAGTATGCTGTCTGCGGGAACGTCAACGGCAGCAACGGACCCTACAAGGTCGCGTATTTTTGCAGCCGGTATTGCATTTCCGGGAGATTTTACGGTAAGCATTTCACGAGTAATGGTTGCACCCTTACGTATCGTCTGGGTTGTTGCGACACTTTTTGCTAATTTTTCCCGCAACGGTAAAAGCTCTGGATACATGATTTTTTTCGGTTCTCCGAGCATCACTTCGATTCGACGTATAGTGTTGACCAGTTCCTTAAGCTCCTGCGGTTCCAATGATCCTGAATGATCGGACCCTTTCATTTTCTTATCGAGCGTAAGGTGCCGCTCCACGATGCATGCACCACGCGCAACGGCCGCAAGAGTGGGCAAAAGATCCGGCTCGTGACCAGAATATCCAACCGGAAGCGGGGCGTATTTGCGAACAAGCTCGTCCATATAACGAATATTGAGCTTGTCTTCCGGCGAAGGATAGAGTGAGAGGCACTGAAAGAGGATGAGACGATTATTATGTCGCAGGACAGTATCAATGGCGGTATCGATTTCTTCCTCCGTGCTCATGCCGGTCGAAAGTAGAACGGGCTTTCCTTGCTTTGCGACATACTCCAAAAGAGGTAGACTCATGACGTCAGCCGAGGGTATTTTGTACGCATCGATCCCGATATCACGCATAAAATCAACGCTCTTGTTGTCCCACACGCTCGCAAAAAATAGTATGTCGCGTTCAGCTGAGTATTTTTTGAGCTCTTTATACTCTTTCTCTCCAAATTCCAACTTATCCCGATGTTCTCCGTACGTCGGAGCGAACGCGTGCGGCGACGTATACGCCTTATCGCGACCTTCTTTTGTAAGAATTTCTGTAGTAAAGCGTTTCTGAAATTTGACCGCATCAGCCCCCGCATCTTTTGCGGCATCGATAAGCTTCTTTGCAATTTCTATGTCGCCGTTATGGTTAATGCCTATTTCGGCAATAACAAACACCGGGAAATCTTTCCCGACGGGACGCGTGCCGAGTTTGATGCGAGACGGCAACCCACTCAGCAGTCGTTTGATGTGGGAAAGGATAGACATACTGTTTAATTACTATTGATTTTTAGCGACCGTCAGAAACAACGCCCTCTTTCCACCATGGCTCGAGGGTTGTGATTTCTTCCAAAGAGGAATCCGGGAGTGACCCTTCCGCAGGAAGCGGTAGTCCGTATTCCTTCTCCAACCCCAACCGATCGTTCCCCAGGCCAGGTGAAAGTTCCATTAATTTCATATCTGTAATCGCCTCTTCTTGGTGCGGAAGCCCGGCCGGGAAGTGATAAGCATCCCCGGGACCCAAGATGTATTCCTTGGTCGTGCCATCAGAAAGACCTACACGAAGGCGTAGTGCGCCCTCGAGAATATAACCGTATTCATGGCGCTTGAAGTGCATCTGGAATCGACCCTGGAAACCCGCATTCATCTGGATGAGCTTCATTGAAACCCCCTCTTTGGCATACTCACCGGGCATAAGACCTACCAGAAGCTCCTGACCCCACAACCGCTTCCCCATATCCTTAGCCCGAAAAACGGAAACTTTAGGGACATCTGACATTTTGAACTGATACATATATGGTGAACGTTTAATAAATTCTTGTAAGCTAGTTATTTATACCTCCATTATCCCACTCTGGTTTCCAAGGCGTTTTTGGATGAAAAATTCGGCAATCTCAAAGTCCGAGGGGTGGTTAATGTCAAAAGCGTCAACCTCGTCCATGATGACATATTTCATGACTGTACCAGAAGTAGAATGCATTTCTTTAAACACCCGACTCCATGCTACCCCCGCCCCTCCAAGATGCATGTACATCTCTGGAAATAACTGCCGGGGCAAGTTATACGGCTCGTCAAAACCTGTTACGTCTTTAGGGAAAGCAGGCACCATGAACTCGCCTTCCGTGCGCCACGCCTTGTAGGGATGATGTGAGAGTCTTGAT
>CAZMOI010000029.1:8979-9714 GCA_964568025.1 uncultured Candidatus Saccharibacteria bacterium | reverse complement strand
CGAAGTTTATTTTCCCTCTTCAGGAGCTGCCTCTTCCTCTTTCTTACCCTTCTCGACTGACGTTTCGATCGCAGTCATATCAGGACCCGTTACCGGATCTTCAAGTTTCTCTTCAACGGCCGCGAGCGCGGTTACCACCACGTCTTCCGCGTGCGTTACCAGTTCAATACCTGCGGGGAGCGCCAAGTCTCCTGCCGTAATCTGATCGCCGATATTTGCAAGCTTGGAAATATCTACCGCAATTTCGTGCGGAAGAGTCATCGGATCACCTTTGATAGTGATTTCGTGAAGTGCTTTGACCAGGTTTGCCCCGCCCTTAACCGCAGCCGACTCGTTGACGAATTCCAGTGGAATGGCAACTTCGACTTTCTGACCTTTCACAATCGCGTAAAAATCCGCGTGTCGGGGAGTATTGGTAACCGGATCATGATCAACGTCATGAATAAGAACGTTATGTCCTTCTCCGTCGACAACGAGATTAACCACCGTCGACTCGCCCGCCGTTTCCAGCACTTTTGCGAAGTCGCGAACCGCCAATTCTATAGGAGTAGCCTCTTGTTTAGGACCGTATACAACCGCCGGAATCTTCCCTTCCGCGCGAAGCGCCTGAACACCCTTACCGGAAACCGCTCGTTTTGCCGCCTTTAATTCAATAACCATAGTCTCGGGAGTATAGCCGAAAGCCCCTTAAAAATCAAAGCGCCAACTACGCAGGCAGGTCTAGGTGGCGCGAAG
>CAZMOI010000029.1:4892-8969 GCA_964568025.1 uncultured Candidatus Saccharibacteria bacterium | reverse complement strand
CAACGTCCGTGCCGACCTTCTTACCCGGATTAAAGATGTCCAGGGGGTCAAAAATATTCTGCACTTCGGCAAAAAGTCCGGCCATTTCTTTTCCGAACATCTGCTCGACGTACGGTGTTCGCACGTACCCGTCGTTATGTTCGCCCGAAATTGAGCCTTGGTAGGACAGAACGAGGTCGTACGTCTTTTTGGAAAGCTCGTTAATGATGCGCCGGGCGTCTTTCCGTTTCGGATCTATTAAGGGAATGATGTGAAAGTTCCCGTCACCCACATGCCCCGCGATTGTGTACGTCAGGTCATATTCTGAAAGAACCGCGGAAAGTTTCGGTAAAAATTCCGGTAATGTTTCGGGCGGTACGACAAAGTCGTCTATAAAAGGTGCGGTTCGCATCCCGCGTATTTTTTTTCGAAGCAGGTTAAAGCTTTCGCGTCTGACCGTCCAGTATTTACGTGCCTCCGACTCATTTTTTGCGATATGAGTCTTAACTTTCGGAAGCGCGGAGCGTATCTCCTCCTTCAATGCGCGCACCTTTTCGAGTGCCTTGCCTTGTTCCTCTTCGCGGAATTCCACCAACAAGACCAGCTTCGGCACACCGCCGGTAACAACCGAAAGCACCTCCGGAATAAATGAAACACCTAAGGAAAAAAGGTTTGCCTTCATCTGTACGGCGAATTCGGGAAAATATTTAACGGCTATCTCAAAGGTGTGATCGTCGTACGACTCAAAACTGTCGGGCTCACGTGCCAACACTTTTGGAATCACGACACCCAGATCGTTAAGATCTTTAAGAAAAATAACCAGCATCGAACTTTTTGGTTTCGGGCGCACCAAACCGAATCGCATCTTTGTGAAAATTCCGAGTGTCCCCTGAGATCCGACCAATACTTTCGTAAGGTCCATCTGCGTCACTCCGTCTCCGGCATCCCACAGCGCGTATCCGGAAGAATTTTTGCTCACTTTCGGGCGCGCTCTTTCGATAATTAAACGATTTTTTGAAAGAAGTTCGGACATTTTTCTATACACTTCCCCTTCAAACGAATCTTCAGCGAGTTTCGCGTTAAGCGCCTCGCCTTCAAGCTTTTTGAAAGTATGAACCGCTCCGTCGGAAAGCACGGCTTCTATCTCTTCGACGTACCGCGCGGTTTTCCCGTACTTCAGGTTTTTTTCTCCTCCGGAATTGTTCGCCGTCATCCCTCCCACCGTGCATATCTCACGACTTGCGGTATAGCTCGGCAGTTCAAGGTTTTTCTTTTTTGTCTCGCGGTCAAAGTCACGGAAATAGACTCCCGGTTCCGCCACGGCAAATGAATCTCCTATCTCATGGATACGATTGAGATTCCCGATATCAAGAATAATTGAATCGTTAAGCGGGCCTCCGGACATATCGGTTCCGCCGGCACGCGGAGTTATGGAAATATGCTCCCCGGCGCGTTTTTTTTCAGACACAAACTTAACCAGCGCTTCGATGTCGGCCCCGTCTTTTGGGCGAACTATGACTTCGGGCACTACACGGTAGAGCGACGCGTCCCGACTTGCCTTCTCCAGAGCCTCAGGAGAGTCGTCGACCTCTCCTTTTAGTATGTTTCGTAGTTCATCGGATAGCATACGTACCGCTTTATAATACCCCGCACTATTCTCTTTTCCTTCCACAAGAAACGGAGGAATCGTGTTTTGGAAACACTAAGACTTGGGCAAACGCCCCGGAGCGGTGTTTGCAAAACACGATTCCGGAGTGGTAGTACAATGGACGCCATGGCACACGATTTTATTGCAATCGGCGACACCGTCGTTGACGACTTCATCAAGCTTAAAGATGCCCAGGTTACCTGCGACATCAATAACGAAAATTGCACCATTTCGATGAAATTCGCGGATAAAATTCCGTTTGAATTCTCCAAAATAGTGTACGGGGTCGGAAATTCCGCAAACGCAGCCGTTTCCGCGTCGCGATTGGGGCTCAAGACTGCACTCATATCGAATGTGGGCGACGACGAGAACGGAAAGAAAATAATTGAAACGCTGAAAAAAGAGAAGCTCGATGCGAGGTGGATCAGGAAGCATCGGGGTATCCCCACAAACTACCACTACGTGCTTTGGTATGGGGTCGAACGCACCATACTCGTGAAGCACCAACACTATGCATATGAATTTCCTAAGGGTCTATCTGAACCCAAAACTCTTTACCTTTCATCATTAGGCGACGGCACAGAGGCGTACCACGATGAGATAGCAACGTACCTTGAAGCGCACCCGAAGGTGTTTCTTGCGTTCCAGCCGGGAACGTTTCAAATGAAAATGGGCGCGGAACGCCTTAAACGAATCTATGCACGAACCGGACTTCTCGTCCTTAATAAGGAAGAGTCGCAACGTGTAATTAGAAGTAAGGAGGAAGATGTCGAGAAACTTGCTCAAAGTTTAAACGCGCTCGGTCCAAAAATTGTGTTGATTACGGATGGTCCAAACGGCGTCTATGCCCTTGAGAATGGTAATTTCTTCCACGTTCCGATGTTCCCCGACCCAAAACCTCCGCTTCAGAGAACCGGAGCGGGAGACGCACTCGCCTCCACTACCGCAGCGTATCTTACGATGGGTCTCTCGCTCAAAGATGCCATTAAACGCGGTACGGTGAATTCAGCGTATGTCGTACAAGGCGTAGGCGCACAAGCGGGACTCTTGAAGAAAACGGATCTCGAAAAAATCCTTTCAGAGGCGGGCGGTTAAGACCCTGAGCCTTCGAGGTGTGAATGCTCGTTCAACGTTAAGACGCGCCACCAGTCCCCTTCCTGCGGATTTTTTTCCAATACCGTAATGCCGGTGTTACTGATATATAAATGGTCGCGGAGCGTTGCAAAAATTTCAGGCGTAAGGCGTCTGCCTAAAAGGACGGTGGCTATGAGTATATGAATAAAGCGGTGATGAGTTACCACAACGCTGTTCTCAAATTTAGTTTTTGAAATATGATCAAGCACCTTTCCTGCGCGTGACACGTATTCTTTAAACGTCTCTTCGTCGGAATATTTAAAAGGTGACCCAGTATTGCTTTTTACCCACGACAAAATCCTTTTTGAAATAGGATCGTCAACCGGTTTCCCCACCACTTCCGAGGGAAGACGCACCTCTGTAAGAAACTCGGATTCCTGAACTTGAAGATTTTTCCCTAAAGCTGAAATAATATCCGCCGTCTGTTTTGCGCGAGGGTAGCTTGAGGTAAAAATAGAGTCAATCGTGATTCCGCGAAGCTTTTCTGCGAGCGCCCGCGCCTCCTGTATACCGTCATCCGACAAATACCCGTCGCGCGACTGTCGAATTCGCTCCTCGTTCGACTTCGTCTCGCCGTGTCGAATGACGTATATACGCATTTATTTTTTCTTCAAAACCCCTTCTACTGCGGTAATAATCCCGTCCGTATCAAGCTTGTAATGCTTCATCAACTCGTCAGGCTCTCCGCTTTGTCCGAATACGTCCAACATACCCACCCTTTTTAGCGGGGTCGGGCATTCTTCGCTCAACACTTCGGCTACTGCGCCTCCGAAACCGCCGTGTATCTGATGCTCCTCGACTGTAACGACGGCGCCTGTTTTTTTTGCCGCCGATACAACTGCGTCTTTGTCTATTGGTTTTACCGTGTGCACGTCGAGCACTATCGAACCGATTCCCTTATCTTCAAGTTTCTTTGCCGCCGTAACCGCAAAAAGCGTCATCGAACCCGACACCATAATAGCCACTTTGGGCTCTTTAGACTCCCACAGTGTTACCGCTTTTCCGATTTCAAAGGGCGTTTCTTTGGTTGTAATGACGGGCTGGTTTGCGCGTCCGAAGCGGATGTAAACCGGCCCTTTGCATTTCGACGCCGCGATAACCGCCTTCCGGGCCTCTTCCGCATCCGATGGAACGATAACTGTCATGTTCGGAAGCGCGCGCATCATCGCGATGTCTTCAAGCATCTGGTGCGTCGCGCCGTCAGGCCCCGTTTGTATACCGGCATGCATTCCGCAGATTATGACTTTCTGATCGTTTAAAGCGATTGTGGTTCGAATCTGCTCCCAATTTCTCCCCGGAGAAAACGCCGCATAGGA
>CAZMOI010000029.1:4482-4882 GCA_964568025.1 uncultured Candidatus Saccharibacteria bacterium | reverse complement strand
CTGCTGCAACAGTTGCCAGGTTCTGCTCGGCAACACCCACTTCGACAAACCTCTCAGGAAACTCTTTCTGAAACCACGCCGCACGGGTTGAATCGCCAAGATCGGCCGACAAGACGACGACGTTAGGATTTTCTTTTCCCGCTTCGATAGTGCCGTAACCCAAACCGTCGCGTGTCGGGCGCTTTTCATATTTCCCTTCGAAAATTCCCACTACCAGTTTTGCGTTTGGATTTAACATGCTATTTCATCCCTGCCGATTCACGAATCTGTTTGATAAAACTTTCCTCCTGTTCGGGCTTCGGTGGGGCACCATGCCATTTGTAATTCCCCTCTATTTCCTTTACTCCTTTACCCATAATGGTTCGCGCTAATATCACAGTCGGTTTTTCTTTAACTGCTT
>CAZMOI010000029.1:0-4468 GCA_964568025.1 uncultured Candidatus Saccharibacteria bacterium | reverse complement strand
CCGATCCATGATGACGGTCAGATTGGAAAGGCGATGCTTACCTGCAAACATCACACCCTCCCACGTATTCCCTTCTTGTTGCTCACCATCCGAAGTTAAGCAGTACACGTGATTTGATTTTCCGTCCATCTGTAAGGCATACGCCATGCCCGCCGCTTGCGACGTACCGCTACCTAAGGGACCGGAGGTTGTTTCTACACCCGGGAGCATATCGCGCTCAGGATGACCTTGGAGGCGACTACCGAGCTTGCGCAGCGTGAGACATTCCTCCACCGGGAAATACCCCGCATGCGCCATCGTTGCGTACCTGACCGGCGTGATGTGACCGTTCGAAAGAACGATGTAGTCGCGCTCCGGCCATTCGGGATTTTTCGGATCGTGTTTCGCGATATGAAAATAGAGCGCCGTGAAAATATCCGCCATACCAAGTGACCCGCCCGTGTGACCGGATTTTGCTTGCACGAGAGAACGGATTACCGTTTCGCGTACTTCTCGGGCTTTGTCCTCGAGTTTCTTAATCTCGGCTTCGGTAAGATGGGCCATTCTGTCGAGATTATACCCCGTTTGCCAAAGAATGCAGTTGTTGATACGTACCCTTCAAATCAGGTGATTTTGAGAGGACCGAACCTGCACAAAAATGGGTAGCGCCCGCACGAGCAAGGGCCTCGATGTTAGAAAGGGACACTCCGCCGTCGACTGCAATCCGCACCTCGGGATGCATAGCTTTAAATTCCGCTACTCGCGCAATACTTTTTTCTTCAAACGGTATCCCCTGCACCCCGATTGATGCAATAGTCATAAGAAGAACGATATCGCTTATGGAAACATAGGTCGCAATCGCTTCCAAAGGAGTATGCAAAAGTGCGGCGGTCTGCACTTCGGTAATTCCGGCTCCTTTCCATGCATCAAATGCCACTTTGGCGGCGTCTGCGCCTTTGAACGCCTCTGCGTGACCAATAAGTGAATGTGCTCCTGCCGCGGCATATGCCAATCCCATGTCGTGAGGGTTCGCGACCATCATGTGTACTTCATACCGCATCCTGGAAGGAAGTATGTCCCCTGCTTTCGGCATCCACGTGGTGTTTGGCGCAAATTGTCCGTCGGCAACATCAATATGTATAGTGTCTGCAAACTCTTTGCAGGAATCTGCAACTCGCACAATATCGTCTAACGACACAGGAACGACTGTCGGAACGATTTCACTCATGCTTCGTCAATCATTCGTACGCGCCTGGCGTGGCGCTCTCCCCCGCTAAACGGCGTCTCAAGCCAACGCTTCACCGCATCCTTCGCCTGATCTTCGGTCATAAAGCGCGCGCCCAAAGAAAGCACGTTCGCGTCGTTGTGTTCACGGGACGATGCGATGATATCAAGTTCTTTTCCAGAAGCGTCTATCTGAGGTTGTGAAGCGGGTCCGTAGTACACAATCGCGCGCACTCCTTTATAACGGTTTGGCACGAGAGCTTCTCCTTGCCCTGACGCTCCTATGGTAATCGCGCGGGTATGTTCCGGGTCGGAGGCGACTTCCTGCGCAGCCGATTTCATAAACGGAACGTAATCGTCCGCCATGTCGAGCGAGTGTGCGCCAACATCTGCCACTTCGTACCCTAACGAAGCAACATAGGGCTTTAATACCTCTTTAAGGGGAAAGCCCGCATGGTCGGCTGCAAAAACGACTTTCATACTTTAGAGCCAATCATGACACCACCCATAATTCGGAACGCCAGCCGTCATCCAGCAGGAAGTATCGTTTGAATTCGCGCCGTGTTGCACGTTACACCAACCGGTTGTCTGCCCCGCTGTTGCAGCTTTCTTTTCGCTGTAATACAGAATTGAAAACTGGGATGTGTTGGTGCAGCGCGAATAACGATACCCAAAGTTCCCTACGTTTCCGTACCGCGGATCCATGGGAATCGCGGGCATGAAATTTGATACGAGTTCGTCCGTGAGGGTTGCGAGGCAGGTTGATGTGTCGCATCCGTACATTGCCCCGCCCTGAGCCGGAGCGGCTCCTGCGTTCTGGCTTTTATACAACTCAATTGCCGTTACCACCTGTTTCATTTCCTGAAGACGTTTTGAATCACGCGCCCGCGTACGCGCTTCACTAAACGCCGCAAATGCTATTGAAGAAAGGAGTCCGATAATTGCAAGAACGGTCAAAAGTTCTATTAACGTAAACCCTCGGAGACTGCCTACACCTAAGTTGTGTTTCGTATGAAAAAATTTCTGCATATCAGGAAAGATATACCGCACTCAGTGCTGTTATCGGTTCAGGCAACGGTGGAGATTTAAGCTCGGGCGGACTGCCTACCATAAAGAAAAAGCCCGCCCCGCATAACGCAAGAACGAGGACGAGAAGCAGAATATTGTTGGCCTGCGCTTCGTTTTGTGCGATGCCTTTTGCTATAAGAAACTGCGTAATGCCCTGCGGTGCGCGGGCGCGTGATGTGACGGGAGCGTTTTCTTCCTGAAACTCTACACCCATACGTTAATTATAGCGTTTTATTAAAGGTACTTACCTACCTCTTCAACGTGCTTAATGAGGCTCCCGGTATAGCCGTATTCATTGTCGTACCAGGAAAGTACCTTCACCAATCGCTTATTTACAACCCTCGTCATTTTCAGGTCGGCAATTGCTGCATGCGTGTCACCGACGATATCGCTTGATACCAACTCTTCATCCGATGCCTTGAAAATCCCTTGCCACTTCGCCTCCTTTGAAGCTTTTCGGAGAATATCGTTCACTTCCTCCGCCGATGTATCACGCTTTGCAATGAATGTTATGTCCGCACACGACCCCACAGGGACCGGCACGCGAAGCGATATGCCGTCAAACTTTCCTTCCAATGCTTTATACGCCTTGGTAACGGCAACCGCCGCACCGGTTGATGATGGAATAATATTTGCCGCACCCGCTCTTCCCCCGCGCCAGTCTTTTTTCGATACGCCATCAACGATAAGTTGCGACGCGGTGTATGCGTGGGTCGTGTTCAAAAGCGCTGAATCTATACCGACAGTCGCATCGAGAATCGTGATCAAAGGACTTGCGGAATTAGTGGTGCACGACGCGTTTGAGGACACAACGCAACCCTTCAGCTTGTCTTCGTTGAGTCCCATAAGAACCGTGGGACCGTCCCCTTTTGCGGGAGCAGAAATTACGACACGCTTTGCGCCTGCGGTTACATGAACCTGCGCTTTCTCAAACTCGTTAAACACGCCCGTTGATTCAATAACGACATCAATTCCCATTGCTTTCCATGGAAGCGCAGCAGGGTCTTTTTCCGAAAGGAATTTCACTTCTTTTCCATCAATAACCAACGTTCCTTCCTTGGATTCAATTGAAAAACCTGCACGTCCGTATACCGAGTCGTATTTCAAAAGGTATGCCAGGTTGTCGACGGGTCCCAGGTCGTTTATCGCAACCACTTCCATGTTCGGGTTCTTGTGCGCCTCCCGGAAAAACGCCCGCCCGATTCTTCCAAAGCCGTTAATAGCTACTTTTATCTTTTTCATGCCCATATTGTACACGTTTTTACTCATGGCAATGCAGTTAAATTTTGAGCTATATCAATTAAGGTGCTAGGAGGAGGTTTCCCATATATGGGAAACCTAATGGTAGAATCATGCTATGAAAGTTAAGCAGTCGAAACTCACCAAGGAACAATTCATAGAGGCTCTGGACGTTCTGTACACATCGGCGGGGACAGTGCGGGGACGATCGTCTATGAAGCAATTCCTTAAGAACCTTTTAACTCCAAGCGAAAGAATAATGCTTGGTCGGAGACTGGTTATTGCTCGCAGGCTGCTGCGAGGAGACGGCTATGTCTCTATCCAAGCTGAACTTAACGTTGGGAGAAGTACTGTGTTTAAAGTAAAGCGTTGGCTCGAAGATCAAATGCCAGGGTATGAAAACGCACTGAGCGAGATGGAAAAGGAATTCGCGAAGCGAAAAAAGAAAAGTGAGAAATTGGAACCATTTTCTTGGCGTTGGCTTAAGAAAAAATACCCCTTGCACTTTCTTTTATTCCCCGATTAGTCTTTCTTTACTTTCCCATATATGGGAAACTCGAATTCGATCTTGAGCACGGTGGGGATAAGGACTGAGCTGGGATATACGGGAGTATGATGAGCGGATGGATGCGGGTCCGTTGAAAAAAGTAGGGATATTGGAGTCATTAGGACGAGGCCGCTTCGCTTGGGTATGGTGGATTTTTTCCGGACTCGTCGTTGTTGTGGGCCTTGGTTGGCTGTCGATGTTTTTATATGGAGCGTACCTTCACGGAGAAAAGTACGCGACGGAAGATGCGGTTGCATTTATTGAGTCGCAAAAACTGACCCTTGCTGATGTGCAGGGCGACAACCTGCCTCCCCCGCCTGATTCTGCCAACACGACACTTGAAGGAGTGGATGCAAACCTCAACGGAATACGCGATGACGTGGAGCTCGCGATTTTTGAAATGTACCCTAC
>CAZMOI010000028.1:4695-9731 GCA_964568025.1 uncultured Candidatus Saccharibacteria bacterium | reverse complement strand
GTATGCGGGGGTTGCGTAGTCTTTTTCATAACCAGTTAAAAAGATGTTCCGAAATCTGAAACGACCGGTTAATGCCCGCTGACACCCAACTGATGGTAACGGCCACGCGCACTTCACTTGCCGTTATCGACGTAATCCGGACGCTACGGGTGAACACTGACGGCGTGCCGTTGGAGGTCGTAACTTTAAAGAGATTGTTGGTGTTGTCAATAAGAAGCGGAGCGCACGTGACCGGACATGAGACATGCGTGTAGTTTGGCATGTCGATGTTACATGCCGTTGTAACGCACGAGTCCAAACCGGTGAGCCATCCCGCGCTTGCAATGTAATTTTCGTTTCGTTTTGCCTGGATATATTCAACTCCCTCCTGAGCAAGGTAGAAGGCGGTAACCTGATCGCGTGCATAATATGCCGACCTCAAGGACTGCGCAGCAATTGAAAGCGGTGCGGCGAGCGAAACCAGCAACACCGACGTCGCAACAAATGTTTCAATCAAAGTAAAGCCACGCTGTGGCTTTACTCCGACGGCGCTCGAACGGAATATGGTCGCGCCCGTATCCTGCTTCTCGCTTGTCGTAGTGAATCCAGGTGACGTTTTTGTAAAAAGTGTTTTCATATTAAAAGTCGATAAGACGTTGAACGACAGACGCTTGCACGGTGAAAGAGGTTGTCCCTCCGGGCAATACCGCGGAACCTTTGATACGCATTAGAACCCTAGGTTGTATCGCGTCTGCGCGGGTAGAGCCTGTCACATAAAATGTGAACGAGTCAATCGCGACTTCCGGGGCAGTTAGTGCAACCCACGTTGCACCGGAGTCTAGTGAGCGCTCCAACTGAGTTCCATTGAGACGAAAGACGACTTGATCATTCGCGTTATTGGCAGATCCGCCCGCGGGTTCAAATGAAAGAAGCGGGCCGCCAGTTATAGCGCAATCGCGCGTTGGTGCAGGAGCTTGTGGAGATGGGGGCGAAATTGAAGAACCACAATAATAGGAGGTGCCGACACGGATAGAGCGAGACATCGTTTCTATCGCGGAGTTAACGTTGTTCATGACCGAGTTTATTGCCTGAGCACGCTTGTTGATCTGCACCAGGGAAAGTAAGGCTCCCACTCCAACCATCATAACGATCGCAAAAATTCCTACCGCAACCATGAGCTCGATCAGGGTAAAGCCACGCCGTGACTTTGCTTCGGCGGCACTCGCACGCCATGAGAACAAATTCTCGTGAGGCTGCTCGTTTGCCGAAGTAAACGCATGTTGTTCTTTTTGAGTACTCATAGCTATTGGCTGACGACGGAAATTTGTCCCGTAGGAGCGACGGTTACGGTACGCTCTTCCCCGCTTGTTGAACGCACTTTTATCTCGGCGCGCGAGTACCCGGTGAATTGGTTTGAACGCATGTACGCGTCTGGATCAGGACGCAAGAAAACGATATCTAAATATGAGATTGTTGTTCCTCCTTCGCCGTTCGAACATTGTTGCCCTCCGCTCACGGCGGTGTAACCGCAGAAACGTGAAATAGAGTGCTGACTGTTTAACGTGTAGGACTTCATAATCTTGTCGGTTGGTTCGCCGTCATACAGTCGGTTCATGTTCTTGTCTGCAAAAAACAAAAATGACGAAGGGCCTGCGAAGTGTATTCCGTAGCCGGACTGGAATGAAGAGTCAACTTCCTGGACCGAGAGACCATAGACCTGAGCCTCTCGCACTGAAAGCGCGATGTTGTATGCAAGCGATCCCAACAACACCGAACTATTAAACTTTGAGTGATTAGCGAGAACGATAACAGAGATCGTGGAAAATACAGCGACAACAACCATCAACTCCATGATGGAAAATCCTCCGAGACGTGTTTTTAGAAGTTTTCGAACCATACTGATGCGAGCCAAGAACCTGCAGCAAGCGGTGAAAGGTCGGTAAAAAGCGCGAGCAGGGCGCCAAGTGCCAGAAACGGCACGAACGGCAGCTCCGTCTTCATGGTAACGCGCTCGAATGCCATGCCCCACGCAGTTCTGCGAATGACGGAGGATAACAGCCAAAACGAAAGAACCAGAAGCGTGCCAACCCAAAATGCGAGCATGACTGCTTCTATCCCGCGCGAAAGCCCTAACAGTACTCCGATAGCGCCTGCAACATATGCATCCCCCAAACCCATTCCCCTCCCTCGAGTAACGGCATAGAGAAAAAAGAAAAATAGAGCGAGTAGAGCTCCTCCAAAGACACTGTCGACGAGTGGCGTGAAGGAAGTCGAAGCGAGAGATTGAAACACGGATGCGAGAAAAGCGAACACCAGAAGCGCAATAATAAAAGGAAGAGGAGTTAACGTGTGTCGGAGATCGTATGCAGTGAGTGCAACCAAGGTCGCCAAAAACCCAAGAAGAGAAGCGAACGCGCTGAGTCCCCAAAGCGAAAAAACAGGAGGAAGAAATGCATACGCGAGTGTAAACAACACTGCGGTCGCGATTTCAACTAACGGATACTGAATGGAAAGTGCACTTCCGCACCTGCGACACCTGCCCTGAAGAATAAAAAAAGAAAAAACGGGCACCAAATCCCGGGATTCAAGCTCCCTGTTACACGCCATGCAGTGAGAGCGCGTTTGTCCTGATTCGGAAAAACCGAAGCGAAAGACAACGACATTGAGGAAACTACCTACCGCAAGACCGATACCGAATAGAAAAACGTACGGGAGTATGTCCAACACAAAGTCTAGTGTAGCAACAAAAAACCCGCCAAAAGGCGGGTTTTTTGTAAAACTTTTAGGATTCTAAAAGCTTACGGAGTGACATCGTAACAATAACGGTTTGTCTCGGGGGTTGGTAGTGTACAACCGTCCGCGTCATCGCCGTTAATCGTCGTGTAGTCTAAGTCACGATCACCTGTAAGCGCAGAGTTTGTAGACTCTTCAAGGTTTGCACTCAAGTGATAGTAAGTACAACTACCCGTGGCAACCGCACAGGCTGTGTCCGCGGTTGCTGAACCGAGGTTGTCATATAGATACGCACCGCCGGTCGGGTCGTTGGGAACAACCGCTATGTAGGTCGGGTCAAGGTCACCAAGTGCGTCCGGATACTCACCCACTGCATCAAAGTACAACTGAAGCGCGAGCTGAATTTGCTTAATATCAGCAACGCGACGGGTGTCACGGCTCTTGAGGCGAGCGGTGTTGAGCGACGCCAAAACGACTGAGGAAAGGATGCCGATGATGGCGATAACGACCAAGAGCTCGATCAACGTGAAGCCCTTTGTCGCTTTCTTATACATATTCATAGCTAACGTAATAAGGAATAAACATTAATAAACTAGGAACCTATAATCTAGGGTCAGTACACATTGTAGCCTTAGGGATACCCCTAGGAGAGGTGCGTGTGGACAAGTACAGGGAGACAAAAACCCTTAAATAGCCGAGGAGATGTTGTATATCGGGATAAGAACCGACGCGAGAAGAACACCGACACCCAAACCTAAGACCACAATCATAAAAGGTTCGATAAGGTCAACTAAAGTATCAACGGCGTTTGAAACCTCGCGTTGGTAAAACTTCGCGAGAGTCTTCAAGATGTTTCCAAGCTCTCCCGTTTCCTCGCCCACCTTTACCATCGCTGCCATAATTCCCGGAATTTCCGCATAATTTGCCATAGCCCCAGAAACGGTACCGCCCGCCTTCACCGATGTGGAAATTTCTTTAAGAATTTCTTCATAAACCGCATTTTCTACGACGCTCGCCGTTATTTCGGTCGCCTGCACCATCGAAATACCCGAGCTAAGCATGGTTGAAAGGTTGTCAGCGATGCGTCCGAGATAGAGCTTCCGATACAAATCCCCCACATACGGCACGGTGAGCATGAGCCTGTCCCACGCGGCGCGCCCGGGAGGGGTCTGTACATACCGGTAGAGGAAAAACCCTCCGACAATTGCAAGAATCAAAAGGAAGATTCCGTAATTCACGAAAAAGTTCGATATAGCGATGACAATTTGCGTGTAGAGCGGGATTTCCTGACCTGCGTCGGTAAGAATGGTTGAAATACGCGGAATAACCATGGTCATCATGAGGATCATGACGATCACGAACGTGGAAATGACGAACGCAGGATAAATCAAGGCGTTTTTCGCCTTCGACATGATTTCGTACGTACGATCCAGGTAGTCGGCAAGATAGATAAACGTCTCGTCCAGTTTTCCCGACTCTTCGCCGGCGCGAACCATGTTTACGTAAAAAGCACCGAACACCTTCGGATGCTTTGCGAGTGACTTAGATATTGAGGAGCCTGCCTGCAAGTCATCGGCTACTTCGGTCAGCACCCGTTGCATCAAAGGTTTTTCTGCTTCACTTGCAAGAAGTCGGAACGTGCGAAGTGCGGACACTTGCGCCTCAAACAACGTTGATATCTGACGGGAAAGAAGCACAACGTCACGATTGGAAACGTTTTCAAAAAAAGTAACGTTCGCGCCTAAGAAACCGCCCTTATCTTCGACAACTTCTTCGACGAGAGAAACGGTTAAGCCTCGTCTTTGGAGCGACGTAATAGCTACATCCCGGGAAACGGCGTCAATCGAGCCTTCTTGTTTAACGCCCTTATCGTCGAGTGCTTGATACTTAAAAAGCATACGCTAGATGAGTCTCGTGAACGTTTTTGGATTCAAGGCGCGGGCCATGGCATTTTCAGGCGTAACCTCGCCCCGGCGAACCAAGTCTGCCAGATGCCTGTTCATGTCGATCATTCCCGACTCTGACCCCGTTTCAATGACCGCATTTATTTCATGGGTGCGGCGCTCACGAATAAGGTTTGCAACTGCTTCGTTGTTGATGAGAAGCTCGTACGCAGGAATCAGCCCTCCGGAGATGCGAGGCACCAGACGCTGAGAGAAAATACCCGCCAAGGAGGCTGCAAGTTGTATGCGGATTTGATCTTGTTGTCCTTCAGGGAACGTGTCGATAATGCGGTCGATGGACTGCGCTGCGTTATTGGTATGAAGCGTTGAAAAGACAAGGTGCCCCGTCTCTGCGGCGGTTACGGCAGCGGACATGGTTTC
>CAZMOI010000028.1:875-4685 GCA_964568025.1 uncultured Candidatus Saccharibacteria bacterium | reverse complement strand
AGGACCGCGCATCTCACCCACCATGATGACGTCAATGTCTTCACGAAAGGCCGAGCGCAGTGCGGAATGGAACGACTTTGTGTCTATTCCAACTTCGCGTTGGTTGATTATTGAGTTTTTGGACTCGAATGTGTATTCGATAGGATCTTCGATGGTGATGATGTGTTCGGTGCGCGTCTGATTGATCTTTTCAATCATCGCAGCGAGTGTGGTTGATTTACCCTGCCCTACCGGACCCACGACCAGGAAAAATCCCTGATGCGTCTGGGTAAAGGTTTCAAGAATCGGCGGAAGATTAAGCTCTTCAAACGTTCGTATGCTTTTCGGAATGAGCCGAAGTGCGATAGAAACGGTTCCCTGCTGATAGAACGCGTTGCAGCGGAAGCGCGCCTTGTCTTTAAAGCTGTAGGAAAAATCGACTTCCTGAGTATCCAAAAATTCTTTTTTCTTGTCGGCGGAGGTCATTGCGGTCAACAACCCCATCGCATCTTCTGCCGAATATTTGAACGCTTAAGAAGCGGTAACAAATTCCCCGACACGCGGATAATGGGGTTCATCCCGGCAACAACATGCAAGTCCGACGCACCTTCGGCAATAACAGACTCAATCAATGACTCAAGCTCGCTTTTATAATCCATTGTTCTATTGTAACCCGCCCGGTAACGGCTTTACGTGCTTTTTCGTACGCACGGGGAATAGTGCTGGGTTTTATTTAGCGTGCTCGTCCGCAATTCCGATTGCCTTCTTCAGGACTTCTGACGGTATAGAACTTGCCTTGATGATGTAGCCTGCTGCACCTAGCGATGTTGCTTTATCGATATCTTCCTGCTGTCCTTGGTTCGTCAACATAATAAATGTCGCCCCTTTGGCAAGATTTTCCGTACGCGCTTTCTCGAGAAATTCAAACCCCGTCATCCCCGGCATAACAACGTCGAGAAGAACAATGTTCGGAGAACTGCCCTGACGAAGCTTTTCCAGAGCTTTGGTCGGATCAGAAATTGCTTCGACGGTGCAACCGCTTTCCTTAAACTTTAAGGTGTACATATCCAAAAGAAACTTGTCGTCGTCAACGAGAAGTACGGAGTACGATGCTTTTATTTTGTCTTCCGGCATGAGTTATTTGGCAGGGGCGTCCGCTTCTTCAAAGTCGCCGCCCAAGGTGTTAACCTCTTCAAACGGAATTGCACCTTCAAGCATTTTTATAATAGCATCCTCCTTCATGGTGATATGACCTTCGGCGCGTGCGACTTTATAAATCTCCTCTTCTATAGGGTTCGTAAGAATGACCCGCTCCAGCTCTTTTGTAGTCGGAAGCATTTCAAAAACACCGATACGTCCGCGCGTACCGTTTGCACACTCGGGCGTCGGTGCGATGCCGTACACTGTTTCGGCTTTCGGAATGCGTGCTTTGAACGGCGTGGGCAAATCGCCAAACTGTTTCTCGATCATCTGCGACACCGCTCCCTGAACCGGCATTGGAGCGCCTCCGTCCTGGCAACGCTTGCGGACCAACCGTTGTGCCATCGAAAGAACCAGGGTCGGTGCAATAAGGTATGGGTCAACACCCATGTCTACCAGTCGCGGAACGACACCGATTGCGCTGTTGGTGTGGAGCGTCGAGAGCACCAAGTGTCCCGTCAACGCAGCCTGTATTGCAAGTTGCGCAGTTTCTTTGTCGCGGATCTCTCCCACCATGATGATGTCGGGGTCTTGGCGCAAAATAGAACGCAAGCCGGAGGCAAAGGTATAACCGATTTCCGGACGCACCTGTGACTGCGAAACACCTTCGACGTCGTACTCGACAGGATCTTCAAGCGACACTACGTTCATCCCTTCGCGATTCACCTCCTGAAGCATCGAATAGAGTGTTGTCGACTTACCGGAACCGGTAGGACCGGAAATAATAATGATGCCGTAGGGTTTTTGAATCGCCTTGCGCAACACTTCAATATCCTCCTTATGCATACCCAAGGACTCCAACGTTAAGGACTCATGCTTCCTGTCCAAAATACGCATGACAACTTTCTCGCCGTGATACGTCGGGAATGTTGAGACACGGAAGTCGATACGTCGATCATCGATCGTTGCCGAAAAACGTCCGTCTTGTGGTTTTCTGCGCTCGTCGAGTTTCAAAGACGACAAGACCTTAATACGGGCAACAACGGCGCGTTCAACGTTTTTCGGAAGCTTCAACGACGTGTACAAAACACCGTCAACGCGAAAACGAACCTTGAGCATGTCATGCACCGGCTCTATATGGATGTCGGACGCTTTACCGTCAACCGCGTACCGAAGAATGGTCGCCACAATTTTGGTAACGGGTGCGTCTTCCTTTATCTGCCCCTGAAGCGGTTGCTGTTTTCCGACGGGGGTTTCTTCTATCTGTACCACCTCATCGGTTATGGTGGTCTGCAACTCGTTGAGCGCCTGACTCACCTCTCCGGAAAGACCCTTATACATCCCGATAATCCGATCAAAATCTTCGTCAGATATCAGAAACACTTTGTACGGAAGCCCGGTCTTTGATGCGATGAAGTTCAACGCCTCAGTTGCTTCCAAGTTATCAGGGTCGGTAGTTCCCACTTCTAAGACGCCATCGTCGACGGCAATAGGAGCGAAACGATAGTGACGTGCCGACTCTTCGGGAATGTAGCGCAACACTTCATACGGCACCGCATCTTCCGCGTTAAGAAGACGGATCGGCACCTGGTAGTATTCCCCGCGCGCCGAGAGTATATCGGAAGCTGAAACACCACGGTCAAGAAGCGCCTTTTCAAGGGTTTTTGAACCTCCTGCTATCTCTTCTTTAATGGCCGCTATCGCGCTCTCTTCGATAAGGTGCTTTTGCGCGAGCAAGGAAAGTACGTCCATGAATTATTGCGCCCGTGCATTGAGAGGTGCAAACGGGTTAGGTCTTCCAGTTGGTTCCGCAACGAGTTCCTGACTAAAGTCCTGAAGACTGTCGAATGTCGCGTCGGAGAAAATAGACTCGTCGAGCGTTATGCCTTTCAGTTCAAGAAGGAGCGAGATAAGGTCCTGATCTTCAGGCGACTGGGAAACTACTTCTTCCGTCATAAGAGGAGCTTCCTCTTTACCCGTAAAGAAGTACGAGTAAATAGCGAAAGCAATAATCAGGACAACGACGATAAGTATGATGTTTTGGTATTTTCCGAGCATACATCAAGGCCGAAGCCAATAAGTTTTTATTTCAACGACAAAGTCATAAATCCCACTCTGACTCGCAGAAAAACTTAAGCCCACTACGTCAACAAGACGGAGGCTCCTCTCCAAATCCGCAAGAAACTGACGGAATGTCGTGTAGGGGCCCGTCACCGTAAAGGAAAGAATGACCGACTCGTGCTTTGCCTCATTCGGACCCGTTACTCCGGCATCTTCGCGCGACGTATCGCCCTGCGTCGCTACGTTTCTGACGCGCATGCCGTACTTTGCCGCCATCGAATCAAGGTCGAGTATCAGTCGTACGTTATCAATATGGTCTGGTATGAGTTTCTGAAGATTGGAAAGCTCTGATTGCGGGAAGGTGTTGTATCGGGAAAGCAGTTGGTCGCGCACATTCTGAAGTTCGCGGGAACGAGTCAGTGCCTGATTCAACTGATCCTGCGTCGCCAACAATTCTTTGACCCGTGCATACGTCGGATCGATGTACATGAAAAAGATAGCGAGCGCGAGAACAACAAAAATGAGCGGGGTGAAAAGTTTCATATTATGGTTGGTCGTCGTTTTCCGGGAACATATCGATTTCTGTTTCGCCGGAGCCAGGCGCGTAGCGCATTCGGTCTATGTTCAACA
>CAZMOI010000028.1:267-821 GCA_964568025.1 uncultured Candidatus Saccharibacteria bacterium | reverse complement strand
GAGAATATGGGATCGGTAATCAGCACACTCTTGCTAAATGCCCCTGACTGAAGCGCGACCGCATTAAAACTTGCCGCTTCCCCGTTTGCTTTAATAATCGGACGTCCGCCGGTCTCTTCATATGAAAAGTCGGAAAATCGAACCGAGGAAAGAGTCATCTCCTCCAACTCATCAAAGAGGGTCGAGAGCGCAATATGGTCGGCAAGGAGTACTTTACCCGTTTCAATGCGGGTATTGAGTCTTGAAAGCTCCTTAATTGTTCCTGGTTCAAACGCCTCACGGGAACGCTCCAACGACACGCGCATATTTTCGATGTTCTGTATCGTAAAGCGTTCAAACAAAAATATTCCCGCGGAGCCGAGAATCGCGAGCACCAACACAACGCCCGTTATGACGTTTGCAAGGGCAACTTGTCCGCCTGATTTCACCTCACGACGTTCCGTTTGGAGGGACGCCTTGGGGATGAACGACGTTTTCACGCGCTCTTCCATAGCATGAAGTGTACCATCGCAAATGTTTCGCTACGGACGTGACGCGCTCTCTAAAGTGGATAC
>CAZMOI010000028.1:0-231 GCA_964568025.1 uncultured Candidatus Saccharibacteria bacterium | reverse complement strand
AGTCCGACTGCAGAGGCAAACGAAGGACCTGCCGTTTTAAGTACATCACCAATGAACGCTGGAGCGGAAATCCTATCGAAGGGTGACGCGATTCCGACTTTTGCATCAAAATATTTCTGTGCGGTTTCGGTGATGCCTTTAAGCTGTGCGCCCCCGCCGACCAATACCACTTCTGATATCGCCTTTCCCTCTTTGCGCTGATATGCCAAATAAATCCTGCGCGCTTCGGAG
>CAZMOI010000027.1:9824-10121 GCA_964568025.1 uncultured Candidatus Saccharibacteria bacterium | reverse complement strand
AAACGCAGCAAGGTCCAGTTGGTTTTGATGGAATGCAATAAACGCATACGCCGTAAAAATGGAAGCAAATACTCCGCCTGAAAGCCCGTCGATGCCGTCGATAACGCCCGAAGCATACAGGAATATCGACACCAGCATGAAAAGCGGGATGATAAGCCAACCTATCTCCAGTACGCCGTCAAACGGCAATGAAATTCCGGTTACATCAAGTTTTGCGTAAAACCACCAACCGATAAGCGCGGACAAAACGGCAACAAAAAGAAGCCGAACGCTTATCGGAATTCCTTTTTCCCCTTT
>CAZMOI010000027.1:0-9814 GCA_964568025.1 uncultured Candidatus Saccharibacteria bacterium | reverse complement strand
TTACATCGAGGACGTCGTTTACCAGTCCGACAAGTGAGCCGAGAAGAAGTGTCGTGAACGGAATCCAGGTTTGATTCCGTGTCAAAAAGTCGATATGTGTCGTTGCTTCCGTCGGTGCGAACTGTGCAAGAAGCCATGCGCCGACAGTCGTGATGAGAACCGAAAGCCAAATTAAAATTCCGCCCATGCGCGGAGTTTTTGTTTCTGTTTCCGCGCGAAGCCCAGTAAAGACAACCGCGGCGTTGCCGTCGAGCGCGACTTTCCCGCCGTGCTTTTTCCAAACTTTATATTTGTAGAGGTAGTGCGTGAGAAGCGGAGCGACACCGATGCCGATCCAGAACGCGGCGATTGCCGGAAGAAATACTTTCAAGAGATCTGCTTCCATTGTTTAGGATCCTTTTCGGAGGGATTCGCACAGTATATCTCGCGTGACGTATTTTTTCGCAGCCTTGGAAAGGGTTGCCATGTCAGCATCTCTCCCCTCCCTTGTTGAGCCCATAACGGCAAGCGCCAGAGGCCTTCCCGGAACGGGCTCGTACACAATGGTCAAATTGCCCCCTGCCAGGTCTGTAAAGCCCGTTTTTGAGGCTATAGCGCCCGGTAATGACCCTATAAAGCCGGATGTGTTTTTCGCTATATGGGTCTCTCCCGTTACAGGCGTGAACTCGGTTCTACCGGATACGGAGCGCTCCATAAGGCGGGGGTACCGTTCGACCGCGTATGCAAGGAGGCGTGCGACGTCGCGTGCCGAACCGTATGCCCCCGCAGAAGATACGGATACATCAAGTCCTGTGTCGTTTGCAAAATATGCCTGCGAAAGGCCTATGGCGGAGGCTTTTGCGTTCATAGCGGTAAGGAAGCCGTCGTATGTTTCTCCGCGCTTTTTTGCCGAGGCAAGAGCGAGCGCATGCGCGCCGTCGTTTGACGAGGTGATGAGTGTGTAATCCATCAAATCTTCCGCTTTCCACACTTCGCCCACCGCTACGTCATTCCCTTCGGGTTTTGTTGCTTCGGCGGTTATGGTTACCAAATCGTTCGAGGTGAGCGTGTCATGAGCGACCAAAACGGTCATCAGTTTTGTTATCGACGCGAGCGGAAGTTGCACGTCTGAATTTTTTTCGTATATAACCGCCCCAGTTTTTAAATCTTCCGCGTACCCGGCCTTAGCGAGGAGTTGTACGTCAACGGATTTGTTGGTGCAGTATGTCGACGAAACTGCCGTATGATCCGACTCTTCGCTCTGCGGCCATGTCGCGTAAGCGTACGCTCCCAAAAGAAGGAGTATGAAAATAATGCCAAAATGTATTCGGGCGATGCCGGACATGTTCCTACTGTACCGTATCGTCAGGCTTATTTAGGGTTTTTAGGAAACTTCTTCCTGGGGAACCGATTCTTTTTCTTTTTGCACTAAGTCACGCTCGGTGAATATTTTTTCGATTTCTTCTTTCATTTCCGCGTATCGGGGCAGTTCCTCGATGCCGAAGTACGCAGGGAGTTCAGGCGTCGCTCGGTAGTGGAAGCTGCGCTTGTCTCCCGGGTTTTCAATGCGGTCGATAAGCCCCCGTATCTGAAGCGAACGCAAAATAGATGAACAATTAACGCCTCGGATGTACTCGATATCAGACCGGGCTAAGGGTCCGCGGAAAAGAATAATAGCAAGCGTTTCAAGTCCTGCTTTTCCAAGCGGACCCTCCAATTCCTCTTTACGCATTCTTTCGATAAGCGCGTGCGCGGTGGGCGCCGTTCCAAGTGCTACATGGTCCCGTTCACGTACCAAGGTTAGTCCTCGTCCCTGAAGAGACGTCGAAAGAGACGCGATGCCCGCTTCGACTTCTTCAACGGTTTTTTTCAATGCTCCCGCAAGGTCTTTTACGGACATTGAGCCTCCGCGAAAAAAAAGTGCAGCTTCCAGTAGGTTCTCTATCGGTTCTTGATTGCTCATAGTTATTCGTATCGGGGGGCACCCACGTCTCCAGAATAGCTCATAGTAATATCTCCAAACGACTTTTCCTGCGTAACCAACAGCAAACCGCGCTTCGTTAATTCCAGCATTGCAAGAAACGAGACAACCACTTCCCTTTTGTCGACGGCACCTCCTGCAAAATCTTTGAAAGAAAGCTCAAGTGCTTTTTGGATTCGGGTTTGTAGTCTCTCCATCATGTCCTCAAGCGACACTACCGATTGCACCGACACCTCCTGCATCACCTCTTTACGCGGGGCATTTGAAAGTACCCGGCGTATGGCCTCGTCTACGGATTGAATTGAAAGGTCAGGCGAAGGCGTAAACAACGGCTCTGTTATGCGGGCACCCGTGCCGAAGAATATTCGGGAAGCCCCGTTTGGAAAGTTTCGTGACGCCTGGCGTACCGCCTGGTAGATACGAAGACGGTATTCCAGGTCGTGGATGTCTTCCTCTTCTTCGCGGGTAAGCGAAAGTACCGGAAGCAGCGAGCGCGATTTAAGGAGAAGGAGTGTTGCCGATACCAATACAAATTGAGACGCTTCGGCAAGCGGAAAGCCTCCCTGTTCCTGTATGTATTTCAAAAAGTCGTCTGAAACTTTCGTCAACGATACGTCGTTGACAAGCATTTTTCTATCCTCTACGAGGGAGAGCAGTAGGTCCAGAGGGCCCTCAAAATCCATTACTTTAACCGCAAAATTCGTCGCCATTTCCCTGTAACTATACCGTATTTGTTCTTCACTCCCCTCACAAAGCAGTTGACAGAATTCCGCTTCACGGTTACCTTCAGGATATGTCCGCACACGCGACATCACAGGTTCGCACGGCGTCTATCGTCGTCGTCCTTACCCTCATTAACCACGAGGGGATTTGTGATGTATAGGCGGACAGATAACTAAAAGCCAAAAACACAAATCCCCTCCTCCGGAGGGGATTTTTTGTTGAAGTTTTTAGTCAGGTCGATGTTATCAAAATAAAAATACTTCTGTATATGACACAAGAGAGAGGTTCAGAGGCTTTCAGTAGCGTTCGTGTAACTCGACATGTACGGGTTACACCACGGCGTCCGAGTTTCCAGGACGTATGGGATGCGCGTATACATTGCGCCCTGTGCACCCGTGCAAGGAAGAACGGAGTTGAATGGTGCAACCTGCATTTCCCGAAGACCGGTTAAGAAAGACGATTATTGATTAATAAAAATAGTTATATGTATTTTGGAAAAGAATTTATAGGAGGGTGCCCTTCATGCGACGGAGAGTTCGGTATGCACGAAGCTGGGTGCCGTCGCGAGCAGAGAGAGTTCGAAGAAGAAGCCCGCAAGCAAGAAGCTAGAAAGCGCAAACAATGGCCGAACTAATCACAATAGAAAATGGGCGTTTGCACGAGCGTATGGCCCGCAGTTGCGGGAAGTGTAGGCATCGCTGTTCGCGCGCTTTTTGCGACTGTAAACAGCGCCGGCAAGGGAGCAACAACTGCGGGTGTAACGGATGTCCCGCGTAGATTACTTACCGGTGCGGCTTACGCGAAGCAGGCCTGAACACGGGAATATCTCTATTCCCCGCTTCTCGACTTCGTCCAAGAGCAGGTTCATACCCAATGAGTCTGATGCCATGTGGCCCGCAATAACAATGTTGACGTGGTGACGCTTCGCTTCCTTCAAGTGCTCTTCACCCAGGTGCATGTCGATAGAAGTGCCTATTCCGCTTTGCGCAATCTTCTCATACATGTCTTTCGATCCTTCCGTGCCACCTGTAAATCCAAGAACTGCGATCTTCCCGGTTCGGCTTTTCTCGGAACCCGAGGCAATCATCGGCGGGTTACCCGCCTTTGCCGCCATTTGATATTCGGGAACGGTGTACAGCATGTCCATAATCTCGCCTACGGTTTTGGGTTCGACTTTTTTAACCAAAGCGTCCATAAAACGGTGCGCAAGATTGTCCGCTATGGTGTGAGTGACGAGAAACGGCATATCAAGAAGCTTTGCGGCGTCGATCGCGCGGTAATGATTCGTAGGACCGAGTTTGCGCTTCACTTCGCTGATGCGGTCGCGTAATACTCCCTCGGCAACGTTTGGCGGCACACCCTCGCGCTCAAGAAGGTCTACCTGTAAGTCCATAACCTGGTCGAGTCCTAACAGTGCAGAACCTTCAGGATGATGTGCCCAGACAAGGTCGACTCCCTTTTTCTCGCGAAGCCTGTCCGCGAGCATTACTTCCCCCACTTCCATATCAATGCCGACCAGCACTTTGTCTATTTCGGTTTCAGGATTTCCGTACACAATGCGCGAATCGGCATACGGATTTTTTAACGCTTCCTGGTCGTAGTATGCTTTGCGTTTTTCGGAAAGTCCGTCGAACTCTTTTTTTGCGTTGTCCAATACACGATTCACTCCTGCATCCCCTCTCGGGTCAGCCTTGATACCTACTTCTATCGCAAGGTCGTATATGTCTTTCAATTTCATAGGAGTTTATTGTATCAGTTCAGTATTTACTGGTAAAATCAGACGCCCGCATGACTGAAAAATTTAAATGGCCTGAAAATGCACAACTGTATTCCAAGGTTCGCGTTCGGCTTATTGAGCCCGCCCACGTTGCACTCGTTGGAAACCTTACAGGTAAAACAGAACAAGTTACTCTCAATAACACCGTAGGTGTTCCTTTCAGCAACGTACGAGAAGTCGAGGTTATTCAGGAGGCGCTAGCTCTCTAACCCCCTACTTCCCCTTCTTCATTTCAATAGAAAGTTCGTCCAGCTGTTTTTTGGTCAGTTCTTTCGGGGCGTTCATGACTGCGGTCTGTCCCCGGCGAGTCATGGGGAATGCCTGTACTTCGCGGAGTTGCTCTTCGCCCGTGAGGGTCATCGCCATCCGTTCAACGCCGAATGCGATGCCACCGTGCGGAGGGGCTCCGTATTTAAATGCCTCAAGCATGTGCCCAACTTTTTCTTCTGTCTCTTCATTTGTGTTTCCCATGACGCGGTACGTTGCACGCAATATCTCAGGATCATGCGCGCGAATTGAACCGCCGGCAGTTTCAAATCCGTTACAGACCAGGTCGTACTGTGCGGTAATAATGTCGGCAATATTTTTACCTTCCTTGAGCCACTCTATGTGCTCCGGAACCGGAGTCGAGAATGGGTTATGTGTAAATGTCCATCCGCCTTCTTCTGTCTTTTCAAAAAATGGAAAATTCACAACCCAGGCAAAAGCAAGAACGCCGGTTGCTTTGTCTTCCTCAGTTCGCAAGTCAAATTTATCCGCTCCGTATTTTGCGAGAGCGTCTTTGTAACTAATTCTGGGAAACGGTTTTTCTTTAATTTTTTTACCCAACTTTTCAACAGCGTATATAGTTGCTGCCTCCACTGTCTGCATCACTTTTTCCATGTCAACAAATGACATTTCGAGGTCTATCTGGGTGAACTCAAATCCTCGGTCAGCGCGCAGGTCTTCATCGCGTATGGCGCGAGCAATTTGGAAATAACGTTCGAATCCTCCTACCATTAGGAGTTGCTTGTACTGCTGAGGCGATTGTGGAAGTGCGTAAAACTTTCCAGGGTGAAGGCGTGACGGCACAACAAAGTCGCGGGAACCTTCAGGCGTTGATTCGGTCAGCATCGGCGTTTCAATCTCTACAAAGTGCTCACTGAAGAGCGCTTCGCGCATATGCTGAATAAATGCCGAGCGGGTGCGGATGTTGTTCTGCATGCGCTCAGAGCGCAAGTCTAGATAGCGGTACTTGAGGCGGGCTTCTTCGTCGATGCCCGATGTGTCAGTAGACACATCAAACGGCGGAGTTTCAGCACGGGCAAGTACATTGATTTTTGTTATCGAAAGTTCTATGTCCCCGTTCTGCACACCTTCTTTTACATTTTTCTCAGGACGCTGTACGACTGTGCCGACCGCTTGAATGCACCACTCCTGTCGTATTTCTTTTGCGGTCTCATCAGGGGTTAAAACCACGCACTGAATTTTTCCGCTCATGTCGCGAATGTTCATGAACGACATTTTCGACTGGTGACGTGCTACGTCGACCCATCCCATGACGCTTACTTCCTTACCCACCTCCCCTTTCAAGTCACGTATAAGAGTCCTTTGCATAGTATTTATCTGATTCCTATTTTAGCCCGGACGTCTTTCATCTTCGCCTCTGCGAGCACGTGTGCTTTTTCCGAGCCTTCGTTCAGTATTTTTATTACGGCGTCAGGATTTTTTTCATACTCCTTCCTTTTCTCGCGCATCGGACCAAAGTATGTTTCCAAATCCTCAATAAGCGCTTCTTTGAGTGCCTTGTATTTTCCTTTGTTTACCTCGTAGACAGGAGCGAGTTCCGCTTCAGACTTAAGAAGGGAGTGAATGGCGTATACATGCTCGGGTCTGTCACCTGAAGAATCCGTCACGATACTCATGACCGCTTTTACGATGTCGTCTTTTGGAGCAAAAAGAGGGATGGTGTTTTTATAGCTCTTGCTCATTTTTTGACCGTCAGTTCCCGGGATAACTGCGACGTCCTTTTTTATCATTTCCTGGGGTTCTTTGAAGGTTTGTCCGTAGGCGTTGTTGAATTTCTTTGCCGCTTCCCGTGCGTACTCGACGTGCTGGCGCTGATCTTCGCCGACCGGAACAATGTCAGTGTCGTAGAGAAGTATGTCTGCTGCCATAAGCATGGGGTATACAAACAAACCCGCGCTTGCTTCAATGCCTCGCGCCACTTTGTCTTTATATGCGTGCCCCAACTCCAACATCGATACGTTCACTAGGCAATTTAAGATCCAGGCAAGTTCCGTATGTTGAGGAACTTTTGACTGCTGAAACAAAATCGCGTTCTCGAGATTGAGTCCCGCCGCAAGATAGTCCATCGTGTTCCCCAGAATGTTCGTGCGTAAGTCTTCAGGGTTTCGAACCGATGTGAGTGCGTGGTAGTCGACTACCGCCAATAACCCCGTATAACCTTCGTTATAGAGGTCAACGTTTGGCTTAATTGCCGCGAAGTAGTTTCCTATATGGAGTGAGCCGGAAGGCTGTAGACCCGTAAATATCCTTTTCTTTTGAGACATTCAGGAATAGTAGCAGAAAATACGCCTGAAAAGAGCCTCAGATTGACAAAATAGGCGTTTTACGCTATTCTATACAGGTAACTAAAATCTCTTGGTTTTCCCTTTCCGAACCCTTTTCGGAGACTCCAAAGCATTCGCTTTATCTGAAAACTCACGAGACCGCTAGCCGACTCATTATTTTCAGGGCTAGGAGTTATAGATAAAGACCCATGCAAAAGAATTATTACGGCAAGGGCGGTCGCCCTTCGTTTAGAAAGCCCTCTCGCTTTACCGCGGGCGGTTCTTCGCGTTTCGGTAAACGCGGAGCCCAGAATAACGGACGACGCGGTCCTGTAGACGAGCGCATAGACCATTCGCGCTTCATCAAGAAAGCTGAGGTAACGGAAGCGACGGCACCGTATGTCCCGACACACGCATTTAACGACTTTGCCCTGCATCCTTATATGAAAGAAGCGGTGACGGCAAAAGGCTACGTTACCCCAACCCCTATTCAGGACAGTGCAATCCCGCATGTTCTTCTCGGTAAGGACATAGTCGGTATAGCGAACACCGGCACCGGAAAGACGGGCGCGTTTCTCATCCCCCTGCTTAACAAGGTGGGAGTGGATATAGAGCAGAAAGTGCTTGTTATGGTGCCGACCCGAGAACTCGCCATTCAAATTCAGGATGAATTTAAAGGTTTTGCCCGTCACCTGCGCCTCTTCTCAGTGTGCGTAGTCGGAGGGGCGCCTATCAGACGTCAAATTTCAGACCTTCAGCGCGAGCATAACTTTGTTATCGGCACTCCCGGCCGTATTAAAGACTTGGTTGAACAAGGCGCAATACGCCTCGAAGAGTTCAATACAGTCGTCTTAGACGAAGCAGACCGCATGCTCGACATGGGGTTTGTAAACGATATGCGCATGATCTTGGGAGCTATGCCGAAGGAACGTCATACCCTTCTCTTTTCCGCTACGCTTTCCCGTAACATAGAAAAACTTATCGGAGAATTCACGAAAGACCCTGTTCGAATTTCTGTAAAGACCGGAGAAACGTCACAAAATGTGGACCAGGACGTTGTCAGAGTTGAGCGCGGTCAGGACAAGCTTGAGGTCCTGCATGACCTTCTTTCGAAAGAAGAGTTTAGCAAGGTGGTTATTTTCGGACGCACCAAGCATGGTGTAGAAAAACTGTCCCGCAAACTTTCTGCTCGTGGCTTTAAAGCCGAGTCTATTCACGGAGATAAAAATCACTCTCAACGTCAGCGTGCCCTAGGTAAGTTTAAAGACAATGGTGCAAATATTCTTGTTGCAACCGACGTTGCGGCACGAGGACTTGATATTCCGGATGTTTCCCACGTTATTAACTTCGAACTCCCTGCAACGTACGACGACTACGTTCACCGCATCGGCAGAACAGGAAGAAGCAACCGCACCGGTAAAGCACTAACCTTCATAGAACACCATGGCTCGTAAACAGACAGCGCCCCGCAAGGTAGTCAAGCCCGTTCAAAAACCGAACAATCACGGCGGGTGGGTTCCGAAAGTTACCCGTTCGACTATTCTTGTGTGCGGTTCCTGTAAGACCCGCTACATTAAAACGCGCCCGGTGCAGTCAACCTGCATAAAATGCCTCTACATACCGATACCGAGAAGTGTCTCGCGTATCAAAAAGGTCGGGTAATTTTTATGTTAGTTTAAAACTCGCGCTTCGCGTATTTCTTCAGCCAACGCCCCGTCACCCGGGGCGTTTCGCGTTGCAAGGCATCCCGCAAGAATTTCAGTGGTTAATAACTCTGCCGAAAGACCTTGCCCGTTTAGCACATATTCGCGTTTAACTTGGACGTACTCCTCCATACCCTCAAGCCCTGTTTCTTGTCGTATAACCTCGTTCTCGCGTTCTTCTCCAAGCGATCTACACGCACGGATTCCCTCAGCACGGAGAGTAGCCATTCTGTTTTGACGGGCTTCTATAGAGTAGGGCCCGAAAGATTCCTCCGTAGATTGGTACGAAACAAGAGAAGTTTCATTCGTCGCGGTCATACGGTCTGCCGCGATTACTGTAACGGCCAGTGCAAGAAGACCTATGCGAAGACCCTCGCGCATAACACTACATCGCTACTTCAGGTTCAGAATTTTTTTGGCCAAGGTTAACGAACACTACCGTAATAAAGAGAAGGAGCGAGAGCCAAAACGGAACGACAATAAATCCCGCCATGTATGCGATAGTCTGGAAGATGAGAATAGGAACGCTTCCAAACAATGCCGTTTTATACGCTTCCCCGTACGTGATTTTCATTTTTCGAAGCAGTGCGATGCCCATAACGGTAAGGGCGCCGACTAGCGATGCTGCGGCATGCGCAAAAAGCGCGAATCCGGCTATAAGCGGAATCATGAGTATCGCCACAGGCACCACGAGCGTCTTAACAAATCCGATAACCTTTCCGTACCACTCCTGGACAAGGGATTCGTTTATGACAACGTTACCAACGTCGGAGAGAGAAAGTGTGCGCTGTTCCTGCTCGCTTCGTACAATAAGGTTTTTTTGGGTAAGTACGGCGACAGATTGGTATGACTCAAGCGTTTCTAGAGTTATGTCAGGCGTCGTGTCTATGACAAGAAAATTTGTAAACTCTTCACTCATGCGGTCCTTTTCCGGAATCGGAACAAAAAACGGCTCGTTCTGATTAGTTGAGGCAACCCCGTCTTGGATTGTGATTTCAAGATTTTCGGGGTAGATGTTGCCCAGTTTTTTGTTTCTCGGTTCCAAAAGTATCTTACCACCTTTCTTCAGTATCCTTTTTAATTTTAGAATTGCTGTTTG
>CAZMOI010000026.1:7441-10154 GCA_964568025.1 uncultured Candidatus Saccharibacteria bacterium | reverse complement strand
CGACGTGGGCACGCAGTACCGCTCGATAGTGCTCTATGCAAATGAGGAACAGAAAAAAGAAGCGGAAAAATTTATTGCAGAATTAAATGCCTCCGCTTCTGAAGGAGAGCCTGTTGCGACCGAAATTGCTCCGTTAGGAGTGTTTTATCCGGCGGAAGCTGAACATTTGGACTACTACGCCCGGAACAAAAGCCAGGGATACTGTCAGATAATCATTGCCCCAAAACTTCAAAAAGTGCAGGAAGAGTTCGCCGAACTTTTGAAAAACAACGCCTAAGATTGAGACTCGGCGTTATGAATACCAAAAATGTTCCGCGCGATTTGAACCAAAAGTGCCCTTCTCTCAAGTGCGAAAAACTTCATCTCCAGCTCTTTCCGTACGTTTGCACGATCTCCCAAACTTAAAAACCCTTCAAGGTGCTGACGCTGTGTAAAGAAGTGATCCTCCCCTGGGTCCATTTCGAACTTGTTTACTTGCCTACCGTGCTCTGCAGCGACACCATCGTGCGCACGTATCTTTGCGACGATCTCTTTGGCCGCAGGTGAAACCTTGATAGCCGCAGGGTCAACAAAACGAGACAGTAGCCTATTGCTGAACGGGATTTCCGATCTCATGCTGATACTCTACCCTCCGCGCGAAGTGCCTGTCAAATTGAGGTCCTAGGCTTTGAACTCGTTCGTGCCTTCCGTTTCGCGCTCCTCTACGTCAAACTCGTCCATTCCAAAGAAATGGGCCACTTCATGCCATATGGTGTCGCGAATAATGGCGCGAATGCGTTTCTTCATCGGCTCCGTTGGTTCTTCTCCCCACGCTACCAATTCGCCCACCCCCGACTCTTCCGCTGCCATGCGGATGATGGGGTTTCTGTATACGGTTATGGTATCCGGCATCGTCATTCCCACACCGTATCCTTCGCCTCGTTCCGTAAGCGGAACGCCTTTGTAAAGCCCCAGAAGCGTTCCGCCTTGAGGAACGCCGTTTTCTTTCAAATCTTCTTCCGACGGTTCGTCTTCAATTAACAGCGCGACATTTTTTACCTTTGAGCGAAACTTTTCCGGAACCTGGTCAAACGCGTCTGCAACCAATTTTTCGAATTCTTGTTTTGTCATGATCTCAGTTTGTTAACTATAGCAATTTCAGGGCTCTGTCCCTCGCGAAGATAGACCGCAATATAACCGATACGGTAATCCGGTGCATCTGCGGGCGGTGTCAGGGCATCAAACATCGCCTGCGCAGCTTTCTGGGCGGAACCGAAATTAAACGATACCGGAAGCGGATCCCCGGGAAACGACGGCGTGGGGCGCACATCGCCTCCTACGTAGGTAGAAATATACATTCCTTTGCCTTCTTCTAAAGGAACTGTCCATGCCGACCGATCAATGCCGTCAGAAACGGAACGTGCAATATGTATCGCACCGTCCATCCCCTGCGACGTCTCGACAAGGCATCCCGTAATGCGGGGGGTTCTGTATTCGTCAGGTTCGTATGCTTCCTCCGACAACAGATACGAAAGCTGTTTCTTGGCCTCACGGTCCTGTAGTTCCGTAACGCGTTCTATCTGTCTCCCGTTTGCAACCACAACCCCGTTCTTCAGAAATACGATTGCAGGGTACTCAAGAAGCTCGGGGTTACCCTCGCGTCGTACGGTGTCATCGATACCACGGGCGTATATCGCGTTCCCGTCCTGCACATACGTGCGCGCCAAAGACGAGGGGCTTCTGCCGGTCGCACCATAAAGAACCACGTGAGCGTCGCCGTCCTTGCCGATAGCCAAGAACCGTCCCGGATAGCGCATGCTAGAAAGCGTTTTAATCATGCTGGTATGAACGTATTTTTGTAAGAATGTCTTCGACTTGCGCGTATAAATCTTCAGTAGTTCCGTCATTATTAAGCGTGAAGTCGGCAAGCGCAACCGCGTGTCGTAAGTTTTGCACCGAAGGGTTGTCGCTTAGTGACTCTCGCTCTTCATGCGCCATAAACTCTTCAAACGATATGTGATCCGTCTCCGATTTTCGAAGTTGAACGCGGGAATATCTAATGTGCGCATTCGCGTCTATCGCCAAAAGCAGCATTCCTTTTTTTCTAAGCGACTGCACTTCCCCGACGGTGCGAACGGATTCAATCACCGCATCAGTACCGGATAGTGCCGCACGGTCGTAGAGGGTATCGAGTATAAAACTTGCACCGTTTTTCTCGCGTAAGTCGTTTGCAACTGACGTCATGGAATCCCGGTTTACGGGCAGGCCTCGTTTACCTATCTCTTCGATAAGGAACTCCCTCACGGAATACGACACAAACCCGTGTTTTTTCAGATACTCCGCTACGGTTCCCTTTCCGGCACCCAAAGTACCCGTGATCCCGAGGATAATCATAAGGGGCTATTGTAACGCAATGCCCTCTTTTCCGCTCTCGTTCGAATCAAGCATAAATCCTCCCGCTTGAAGCTCCCAGAGCTTCCGATACAGACTTTCGGGATTCTTTAAGAGCGTATCGTGAGGCCCGTCTTCGATTATCGTGCCGTCGGAAACCACGACGATGCGGTCCATTTTGCGGATAGTCGAAAGACGGTGCGCAATAACAATGGCGGTTTTCCCGCGCATTAACGTATCAAGCGCATCCTGAATGAGGAGCTCCGAGTTCGAATCGAGGGATGAAGTTGCTTCGTCAAGAACGAGTATCGGGACATTCTTGAGTATTGCTCTTGCAATAGCG
>CAZMOI010000026.1:0-7431 GCA_964568025.1 uncultured Candidatus Saccharibacteria bacterium | reverse complement strand
ATCGTACTTGTCAGGCAAAACTGATATAAATTCGTCGCAGTGTGCAAGTCGTGCCGCTTCTTTTACTTCTTCGTCAGTTGCGTCCGGTCTGCCGTAACGGATGTTTTCCAAAAGCGTCCTATGGAACAACGCGGGGTCTTGCGGAACAAGAGAGATGTTTTTATGAAGGCTGTCGAGGGTAACTTTCTTTATATCCTGTCCGTCAATCGTTATCGCACCGCTTTCAACCTCAAAAAGGCGTAACAAAAGCCTGACAAACGTGGTTTTGCCAGCGCCGGAAGGACCCACAAGCGCCACCTTTTGCCCCGCCGGAACATCAAGCTTCACCTTATCTAACACCGTCCGCGCTTCTTCAAACCGGAACGTTACATCTTCAAAACGAATTGCCCCGCCCGCGACTTTGAGCGGTGTGGCATTGGGAACATCCCGTATCTCGTGAGGAAGCGCCATGATTTCGACCATCTCTTTAGAGTCGGCATAAATTTCGTAGAGGGTTCTGATGATGCGTCCGAAATCCCACAGCTGGGTCGTAAGCGCGATGACGTATACCTGCACCAGAACAAACGTACCGGCGGTTATGGAATTTTCCGCCCACAACTCGATTGCGAAATAAAAGATAAGAAATTCCGCAAAGAATATAAGCGCCGCCTGCACACCGTCAAAAAAGTTCGCCATCTGCCAGGTAAAGCGCGTTATTTTTGCCTGAGCATTCGTAACATCGCGAAACCGCTCCGACTCGTCCTCGTACGCGGCAAAAAGTGAAACGGAACTGTGGTTGGCAAGCGTATCCGCCAAAGCACCGGTTGTTTTCGAATCGGCTTCGGCGACTTTAATGTTGTATTTGACCCGCCAGATTGAAAAAGCGATGTTGCATGCGAAAAAGAAACCTATCCAGCCGATAATGACATACGAAAGAATGCGCTCGGTGTACCACGTCACGGCAATCGCCGCGACCACGGTAACCAAAAGCGGGATGAGGTTAAATGCGATGGTGTCCACCAACCGCTCCAACCCTCGCGCAAAACGGGATACACGCTGTACCAAGCTTCCGCTAAAACTCGCCGTAAAGAAGTTGTGGGAGTGCTTGATGAGGTAATCAAACGCCTGTTGTCGCAAACGCGACATAGTATCCGCTTCTAAGTTCGAAATTGAAAAGTCCCCGCCTCGCCTCAATGCCCAGCGGATGGCATTCCATGCGCCGACTGAAATAATGATCGAAACGAGAACAGGAGCAATCGAGTCTGGGGTTGCTCCGGAGGTCAATTCGTCAAAAAACTGTTTGTAATAAAGCGGGACAATGACCGCGCCTATGATGTTCGCTAGAAGGAACGTAACAAGACCGAAGGTAAGCAAAACCCACTGCGGGCGCAACCCTTTCCATATTTCAGTGAACACGCGCCACATCCCCACTTTCGGATACTGGATCATCTGCATGACGTTTTATTGTCGCATGAATACGAACGCCCTAAAAACACTGCCCTTGAGACAAGGGCTACAGCGAGCCTTCGATGGTATCGAACCGTGTGCGTATCGATTCCGTAATTGCTATATATAAACGCGCGCGAGCATCAAGACTTTCCGAATCTTCAGCAAGAGCCGACACGACAACCTGGTCAATTTGAGCCTGAAGCGCGGATCGCGATACAAACGTCTGGAGGAAAAAACGATACCAAGGGAACTTCACCGAAACACGCTCTTCGACGGTTGTTCCATAGGGGTCAACACTAATGTGTACCGGGTATTCCCACGGAAGAACGCCAAAAAGTCGCCCGCGCGCTTTATAGGAAAGTGAGAGCGTGTCCAGCGAAATAATAATTTCTTCCAAATTTTCGTTCTCAAGAAGCGACGAAGCTGCCGCTATGGTCATGTCTCCGCGACTTAAGAATTTGTTCCTGAAGGAACCTAGGAGCGTAATTTTTGTGATACCTCGAGCTTTCAATGCCGCGCGAGCTTTTTCGCCGGAAATTCTGAGTATCCACCATCCCCCGCCACCCGGATCCCGCTCTATGGAAAATGCCTGATTCCCGATAAGGGTATTAATAATGTCCTCTGCAGTAATGTTCGAAAATCCGCCGTCAGATTCCCCTCCGGTTCCTGTGCCCTGCCCCGGGGCAGAGTTGTCGACGACAACAATCACGGGTACGGTAATTTCGTCAGAGTCTTCAAGCTCCCCCTCTTCCTCCTCACTCCCTCCGCCGGTATCTCCGGGAGGGGTCAAATTCCAAACAGGCGGAGGCGCTAACTGGTCTTCGGCCGGGCCACTGTAGTCGATATCGACTGAAGAGGAGTCGTTGCTGTATGCAGCGTAAGCGGGAAATGCAACAAACAAAAGGAGGATGCCGACAAGAAAGCGCATGCCATCAAAATAGCATGCGAAAAACGCGACTACTGAATGTTGATCGGGATTGAAAGCGATCCGTCGTTCTCGGGAAGTCCTGAAGGATTATCTTTTTTGAGAATAAGCACGGCTTCCCCGGTGTACGTACCGGGCACAACAATGTCTTTCGCAAACGGAACAAATTCTTCAGTCATCCATTCATCGCCCGCTTCAATAAATGTTTCCAAAAGCACATTTCCGTCCGCGTCAGTAACCGTTACGGGAAAAGACGCTTCGAAAAACCAGTATCCGCGAGCCTGTCCTGATACCGCAATCGTGCGCGGAACATTAGCGCCGGGCGCAGGTGAGTCAACGACAATCAAATCTGCCGATGCGTTCGCGTACGTAGCTTCCGCCGCCTGAGAAGTTCCTTCATCGGAAGGTGTAGGTACCGACTGATTCGCAAAATACAAAACGCCCGCTCCAAGGAGTATGACGACGAGTATAGTTATGATTGCGTTTTTCATAGTCGAAAGATGAACGAATTAGTTCTTCTTTTCCTCCGGAATACCCTGTATATCTTTAAGCATCTTGTCCGGATCGTGAGGCAACTGCTTCATCGCTTCATCGAGCGCGGGGTCCGACTGCGGAGTCGTAACTGCGGGTTCGTCCTGGGGTTCTGTATCGAAAAACATAATTACTATAGTTAATTACCTGTAAATTCTACACCCACGGGAAGCGCGAATTTCGACGCATCCTTTGCCCACGGCGCGCACGTGTAGTCGAGCATCTGGTTAACGTCGATACCGCCCTGGGCACTTCCTGAGGAAGCATCTCCCTGCGCGGATTTTGTCTTGAACCCGCGACCTTGCATCATCGAACTCCACACATAGACGTATCCCCCGTCCTGAATCATGTGACTGTCTACAGGAGTGGCAAGTTGCGGAACCGAGCTTGAAAAGTCCCCGCGAATACTTGCGCCGGCAACATAGACCGTTCCGCTTGAAGAAATACCGTTTACCGAATGCGAAAACTCACATTTCCAATTTCCGCCGCGGCCCATAAGGTCAGCCAACGATCCTGAAAACGAACCGTCTTCCGCAAGGACTTCTTCATTTGATTGCTGTGCCTCCCCCTGCGAGTCAGATGCGGGACTTGATGAGTTGAAATAAACCAATGCGCCTCCTGCCCCTAAAACGACAAGAAGTCCGATTCCTAAGTACTTTGCGAGTGCGATATTCATATGCGACTAGGATACCATAACGCCCTCTACGCTCGGCGGGCGGTTTTTGCTACGAAAAGCATGAGAATAATGAGGAGAACAAAGCCCGAAAAAGCGACCAACGGGAACGTCACGTACCCAAACTCAAAGATAAAACGCTTCGCGCAGTCCACGTTCCCCGCTGCGGGGCACGGCAAAACGCTTGTTCCTCCTATCTGAAGATAGTGATGGTAGAGCGTAATAACGGCGCCGAGTACGGAAAGCCCGAGGGAATAGAGCCACACGCCTGCATCTTTCTTCCAAAGTGCGATACCGAAAAGAACCGCCTGAGGGTACAAAAACACACGAGCAAGCCAACACAAACCGCACGGAACAATTCCATACAGCTCCGAGTAGATAAGCGAAAGAACAATTCCGGCAAGTGACACCAAAAACCCGAGAAGGATGCCGTACTTACTAAGGAGCGATACAACTCCGGAGAGCGGTTCCGACTTAAAAAAGTAAAGTGCAAGAAGGACTACGGATCCTACCTGGAGGCCCACTGTGCCGAGCGCAACCCAGAAGTTAAGATCCGCGAGGTTCATGAAGCAGAATCAGGAAGAGGGCACTCCGTCTTTGCCGACAAGTCGGCAAGCGACACTTCCCCGGTTCGTTCACTGCCGTCCGCAAATTTCCATGTCGGGTAGTTCTTTATCCCTTTCTCAATACAAATTGGGAACTGAGCGTTACCGTCGGGAGTCGAGCATTCAACATACGGAAGCTTTGATGCGGAAGAGCCGAACAGCGCTTTCTGCTTTTGACAGTGCGGGCACCAAAACGCTCCGTAGAACGTTGCTCCTTTTTCTCCAAGACACTGTGCAAATGTATCGTAGGTGCCGTCTACTACGGGCTTGGTGGTGTCGCCGAGTATCACAAACGCTCCTAAGGCAAGCGCGACTATGACGACGCCGATAATGACGATTGTGTTCGTATTCATGGTGTCTAGTATACCCTAAACGCCTTCGGGTTTAGGAGGGGGCGCGTCCCCTTTCTGAAGCAAGGATACACGGTACATAGCAAGCAGAAGCACGCCTGCCGCTACATACTGACTTACCGAAAGAACCGTGCCGTAGAGGAAATAGTCTATGCCGATAGCCGTAAGCGGAAATGCCAGTTCGACAATCGTTGCCACAGAAACGGGGGTCGTTCGTAGCCCGCGATAATAAATCCATAACGCGAGCATGCCGGTCGAGAATGCAATCGCGACCAAAAGCAGAACTTGGTGCAGTGTAATGTGCGCTACCGACGGAGCGGCACCCAAGGCAAAGAGAAAAACGAGCGCTATAGGAACCGTAAGCAGAAATCGCAAGCCGGTTATGAATGTATTTGAGTGCGACATAAGCGCGTATCGGGAAAGCGCAGTTGAAGAACCCCAGGCTACCGCCGCAAGAAATGCGAACAGCGCTGCGGTAATGTATCCGCCCCCTTCCCCGAAATTAACGACGCCATTCGGGAATGTGACAAAGTAGCCTGCCACCAATGCAACTCCCGCCCACATAAGATAGGCAGGAGTGATTCGTTCCTTAAGAAGAAGTGCGGCAGCCAAAATTGCAAATATCGGTTGTAACTTCTGAATGAGAAAGACAACTGAGAACGGAATGAAATTTATGGCAAGCAGGGCTGACGTGAAAAACAGCGTTCCTAAAACACCGGAGAGAAGTGCAACAACACCCATAGCCCCCCACTCGGCCTTAGTGAGTTGTTCTTTTGACCAGAGCTTAATGATGAACGGAAGAAGAACAATAAGACCTATCAAATGTTCAAAAAATACTATGGTGATCGGAGGCAAACTGTAGAGTTCGCGTCGCAACACACCGTCCAATCCCCAGAGGACTGCGGCGATAAAAATAAGAAGCGGTCCCCAATTCATATATATGGATTTACTAAGTAAATAAAAAACCCCGATTCCTTCGGGGTATATACGCTTCAGCCGGTGATGTCATATATGACATCACCGGAAAGCGTTCCCTCTTTCATCCCGACTATACGGTCGCCTGTGGAATCGCACCACATCATGGTCCGACGTTATGTCGAACCTCGCGGGGTATACCGCCGATTAGGAATTTCACCTAACCCCGAAGGAACAAATCTAGTATATCAGGCGGCCGTTCTCGGTTTAGTATCGTTTTCCAGGAAGCCGAAAAATGCACCGCTTCCCACATACCAGAGTATATGAAGGCATAACGCGTAGTAGACGCCGCCGGGAACATTCAAAATAAGAAACGGTAGTACAAAGCCCCCGAGCGCGGCGAAGATTGAAAAGTACAACGCCCAAATTACGCGCGTCGACATGAACATGTGAAGATGTATCAGGAAAAAGATTCCGGCAAAAAGCGGCACCAGGGTTTCAAACGGAATGCCGTACGCCGCCATGATAAGGAGGAGTATGCCCGCAACAATCTGCTGGAAAATTACGTCGCCCGTTTTCGCCAAAAGAAAGCGGTCGTCTATTAACAGAAACTGCTGGTCGGGGTTAGCTTTTGAAAGTTTCTTCGGAAGCTTCTTCATTTCCTGCAGACGATCGTAAATCCAGGGGTTTATGACGGTCGCAACAACGAGAAACGCCATCACGGGAATGACGTACGGTTCAAAAAGAATCATCGCGTAGTCGGAAAAAAGAAGTGCTACCGCAAGCCCCATGCCGACGAAATACAAGAACGACAGCCCCGGGTTTGCCGAGAGCGTCACATGAAGACGCCGATTGAATATATAAATAAACGCCAGTCGGTTAAGCACCAAAAGAGAGAACAAGAGAATTACTTCTACCCAAAGCGCCATTCTCTAATGATACTAGTCTTTTCGACGCGCTTTTGAACGGTCGTTTTCGGTTAGATAGTGCTTGCGCAAACGAACGGAGAGCGGGGTTATCTCGAGATACTCGTCTTCACTCATTACTTCAAGTCCGCGCTCAATAGTCAGGGTCCAGGCGGGAATAATGTTGATAGCTTCGTCCGTACCGGAGGCGCGCATATTGGTAAGTTGCTTACCCTTAGTCGGATTCACCATCATTTCTTCTCCCTTCGATGTGTTCCCCACCACCATGCCCTCGTACACCTCGGTCGTAGGTCCGATATACAAAACTCCCCGATCTTGAAGGTTCGCCAAAGAAAACGCGAGTGATTTTCCGGCTTCCATAGAAATCATTGAACCGGTCTGGCGTTTCTTGATTTCACCGTTAAATTTCTTGAATGCGACGAAACGGGAAGAGAGTATGCCCTCGCCTTTGGTGTCAATGACAAACTGGTTCTTGTACCCTAACAGCCCTCTCGTAGGTCCTTCGAACGTCAACCGAACCTGATTACCATGCACAATCATGTTCTGCATCACAAAACCCCGAAGGCCGAGGCGTTCGATAACCGGACCCTGAAATTCGCTCGGAGTATCGACAATCACTTCTTCAAACGGTTCGGTTTTGACGCCATTTTCTTCATGAAAAATTACTTTTGGTTGCGACACCATAAGCTCAAAACCTTCGCGACGCATGTTTTCAAGAAGAATGGAAATATGCAGTTCCCCGCGACCGGATACTTTGTATGAGTCAGCCGAATCAAAATCGACCTTAAGCCCCACGTTTACCTCCAACTCCTTCTCCAGTCGCTCGCGTATTTGCCGCGTCGTCACAAACTTTCCTTCTTTTCCTGCAAACGGGCTCGAATTCGGATAAAAGTTAAGGACGATGGTTGGTTCGTCGATAGCAATTGCCGGAAGCGGAGCAACATGCTGATCGGAAGTTATTGTCTCCCCTATGTAAATGTCAGGCAGTCCCGCAATAAGAACAATATCGCCGGACGTAGCGGACTCCGTATCTTCACGCTTCAACCCCGTGATAGTAAAAATCTTTATGATTTTCCCG
>CAZMOI010000025.1:8677-11417 GCA_964568025.1 uncultured Candidatus Saccharibacteria bacterium | reverse complement strand
ACTTCACGCAAAAACACTTGGTATCGACGTTATTCTTACCGACCACCATTTACCCCAAGCTTCGCTCCCGGAGGCGTACGCAATCATCAACGCGCACCGTGCGGATGATGCATATCCGTTCAAAGATTTATGCGGGACGGGAGTCGCATACAAATTAGTTGAAGCGTTAGTGCTTCGCGGGAATTTTAATCTTCCGAAAGGTTGGGAGAAGTGGCTTCTTGATCTTGTTGCGCTTGCAACCGTCGCCGACATGGTCCCATTGCACGGAGAAAACCGCACGCTTGTTTCATACGGTTTAAAAGTAATACGTAAAGGGAAGCGTCCCGGGATTAGAGCGATTTTCGAAGCGGAGCGCGTACCGCTCGCATCCGTTACCGAAGATGATTTGGCATTTTCCGTCGCTCCAAAGGTAAATGCGGCGTCCCGTATGGCGCATCCGCGTCTCGCATTTGAATTGTTGACCACGCGTTCACTGTCGAGAGCGAAGGAGCTTGTAAAAGAACTAACTAAACTCAACAAGGCGCGCAAAACCGAAGGGCTTCGGATTGCAAAGGAAGTAAAACACCGCGTCGAATCGATGCCTTCTTCCTCCGAGATACTGGTGGTTGGTTCCGAATCATGGCGACCGTCCTTACTCGGTATCGCCGCGACGTCGGTTGTTGAGACGTACGGCAAGACCGTGTGTCTGTGGGGGAAAGACGGAGACTTGATAAAAGGTTCATGTCGTTCAAACGGCACCGTTAATATTGTTTCTTTAATGTCTTCCGCCCCGGACGTTTTTGCAGACTTTGGCGGACACGAACTGTCCGGAGGGTTTTCCTTAAAAGCCGATGCCGTCTTTCGCTTTTCTGAAGCGTTAGAAAAAGCGCATGCATCAGTTCCAAAACTGGACACCTCTTCCGGCGATGACGCCGGGTTAGACGGATTCTTGACGATTGCGGAAGTTAACGAGGGTGCATACGAGGCGCTACGACACCTTGCGCCATTCGGACAGGGCAATAAAAAACCGGTGTTTAGACTAGAAAACGTTCGGGTCGGGGGGCTGTTTCGCTTTGGAGCACACAAAGAACATGCTCGCCTCCGTCTTTCAGACGATACGGGGCGCACGGTGGAAGCTATTTCGTTCTTTCTTTCCCGCTCACCTTTTCGGGATACGTTTGAGCTCCTCTCTTCGGGAGACACGGTAACCATAGACGGCTCGCTGGAACAGTCCCACTTCATGGGCAAGAAAGAACTTCGCATTCGTCTCGTTGACATGCGTTTAGCCTGAGCCTACTGTTAGAACATGACGCGCAAAGAAACGGTACACGAAGTGACTCGAATTTGCCCTGAAGGAACCTGTGACGGTTCAGGAATGCTGGTCTCCCGTTCCTGGAAGAAGAATCCCGCTACGCTCGAAAGAACAGGAGAAATTCTTACCTCTTTTGTTGAGTGCCCCGCATGTCGTACTGCGCGACAGACCGCGGAACTTCATGCGCACATGAAGATTATTGGTTGGAGGAAAATTCAAGGAGTTTGGCGCAAACGCCCATCTCTTGTGGACGCATTGTTTTCATAATGAAAGACATCACTATTTTCACCGACGGAGGTTCACGCGGGAACCCGGGACCGGCAGGCTCGGGTGCGGTTATATATAAGGACGATGTTGAGATCGGCCATGTGTCCAAATACCTCGGCGTTCAGACAAATAATTTTGCAGAATACGAAGCGCTGATTCTTGCGTTACAAACCACGCACAAACTGTTGGGGAGCCCCGTCACCGCCTCTGTTACCGTCAAAATGGATTCGGAATTGATCGTGAAACAGATGAAGGGGGAATATAAAGTAAAAAATCCTGTTTTGAAGGAAAAACACGAGCAGGTTCGCCTGCTCATAATGGAAGCGTTCCCGAACATCCGTTTCATGCACGTTCCGCGTGAGGAAAACAAAGTTGCGGACCAGTATGCAAACGACGCGATGGATAGGGGCGAGTAGTTTTGTCATAGTCATATGCGTCACCGCGCTTTTGGGCGCGGCGCTCTATTCGCTTCTTGCACCAGAACCACAGCGCCCCGCACTCGACAGGTTTGCTGGAGAAAAGGCAGCTCTTGAGGGAGTTGTGGTCCGTGATCCCGAACGCAGAGAAAAAACTACTCACCTTACAGTCGAATTAGAGAGGGTCGCAGGGTTTCCCATATATGGGAAACCCCGTGCCTTGGTGTTTGCAGACAGGTTTGTTGACGTTTCCTACGGCGACCGCGTGGTTGTTGAAGGAAAGATTCAGAGGCCGGAACCTTTTGATACCGACTCCGGGCGCACGTTTAACTATCCGAAATATCTTTTGGCGCACGGTATTACGCACACTGTTTCGTTTCCGCTGATTTCAGTCGTCGCTTCGGGAGAAGGGAACTCGATAGTTGCCGGCCTCATATCGGTTAAGCACGCGTTCCTTTCCGGTATTGAGCGCGCACTTCCCGAACCGGAGTCCGCACTTCTTGAAGGATTACTTCTTGGAGAGAAGCAGTCTTTAGGAGACGACATTACTGATGCGTTTCGTGCGGCGGGTGTCGTTCATATCATCGTTCTTTCCGGCTACAACGTAGCGCTCGTAATACGTGCGGTTCTTGCCGTCGTGCAGTCACTTCTTCCGAAAGCAATAGCGTTTTTAATTGCAGGAGGCGCGATACTCGCATTCGCGCTGATGACCGGTGCATCGGAAACCACAATACGAGCTTCCGTCATGGCAGGCATTGTTCTTATC
>CAZMOI010000025.1:0-8667 GCA_964568025.1 uncultured Candidatus Saccharibacteria bacterium | reverse complement strand
TAAACCGTCCAACGGTGGGAGTACGCATTCTTCTTATTGCAGCTGCGGGAATGGCGGTATGGAATCCGTACTTAGTTTTGTATGACCTTTCATATCAACTCTCCATTCTTGCAACGCTAGGCCTCGTCCTTTTTTCGGACCCACTGACAAAGCGCTTGTCGTTCATCACTGAAAGGCTTGGCCTACGCGAAATCACTGCGACAACGATTGCAACTCAAGTTACCGTTCTTCCGCTTCTTATACTTTCCGTGGGGCAGGTGTCGGTTGTGAGTTTGTTTGCAAACGTCGCGGTTCTGCCCGCTGTTGCTCCCGCGATGCTTTTTGGTTTTCTTACCGCGCTTGTTGCTCTTGTCTCGAGCGCGCTCGCTACTCCGCTCGTGTTTGTTTCGTACGCTTTGCTGCGCTACATCGTAGATGTTTCCGTTGCGCTCGGCTCGCTCCCGTTCGCGTCGTTTGTCGTTCCGACCGCATGGGCAATGCCAGCGCTAGTAATACTGGGGTTGTGGTACGCGTTTGTCGCGTATGTATTTTTCAAAAAGAAAACCCCCGTTTCCGGGGGTTTTGGGAAGTCTCTTATGCGGCCTCCGAGTGGGCTTCCGTAGGAGCTTCCTCAGGGTGGTCACTTGCAGGCTCAGGATGGGCAGGATCAGCTGCATGTTCAGGCGGATGCGCTCCTCCTGTCGGAGGGTGCCCTTTTTCATCGTGCTTGCCGCCCTCCGTCCCCTGACCTTTCGCTCCATGGTCTGCTCCGTGCCCTTTCGCTCCATGGTCCGCTCCATGTCCCTTCGCTTCGTGCCCTCCGGCGTGTCCACCCACCGCATGATTGTCGTTTGCGTGCTCGTCTTCGTGATGCTCCGCATCCCCGCCGCTAGCTCCACCCCCAAAGATACCGACGGTGACCATAACACTGCCTATAGTGATCAGTTCTTCTGTAAACGCCACAGCAAAATTGAACCCCGGAGCTTCTTCGTGGGGTTGGTCGGGGGTAGGTAGAGCTTCAGCACTCATTGGCGCAAAGTATACGCCACTTGAAAAAAATGTAAAGTATTGTCTAAAAAACAGACCGCAAAAAAGACCGTGCGGTTATGATTCCCACCGTTCATCAAACGGCAAGTCGTGGTCGCGTATGACGTTTCGCCTCTCAATCACCACAGGGGGGCTGTCGCTTTTTTCAGACTTGGGTCGGAGCGTGCCGTCCGGAAGCTGTGGCGGTCCCTTAATGGTGCCCGTTGTTCGCGTGGGGGGTCCTTTTTCTTTTTTTATCTTCACCCCTTGAATCTACCCTCAACTGTGTTTCCGTTCAAGTTTTTGAAAAACGCCCCCACGTACGTAGCTTTTTCAGCAGGCAGGTAGTCAACCATGTAGGCGTGTTCCCACATGTCGAGCGCAAGGATAGTAGTTGCTCCGTTTAGTTGTCCAAGTTCATGGTCTGCAACAAAGTGATTGGTGAAGCGTTTTGTTTTTTCGTCATAGGAAAGTATTGCCCAACCAATTCCGCGCATCATTGCAACTCCTTTGAACTGCGCCATCCAGCCGTCGATGCTTCCGTACTGCGCCGAGAGTGCGTCTCCTAATGAGCCTCCGATAGGGGACGCCACCCCTTCCCACTGCGAGAAGTAGTGTTCGTGCATGCGCATGCCGTTCCACTCGAATCCAATGCGACGCGTTACTTCAGAAAGAGCATACGCATTTTTTTCAGAATCCTGCAGTAGCTCTTTTTGTTTTTCTTCGAGCGTATTTAAAAATTTCACGTAGCCTTCGTACAACTTGATGTGCACATCAAGTTGCTTCTCTGAAATACCGTCAAGCGCGTTAAAAGAAAATTTTTGAGGAGTGTACATAACGGTCGCTTCACGAATTGTATCATTATGAGGTATGCGATTCATTGTTCTCACCATCCTGTTTGCGGGTGCGATACTTGTATGGGCGGTTCCAACTCCTCGCGGTTTTTCCGTTTCTTTTCTTGATGTTGGGCAAGGGGACGCTGTTTTCATTGAAGCGCCGGGAGGAGCGCAAATGCTCGTTGACGGTGGCGCTGACGGGAGCGTGTTACGGGAGCTTTCGCATATGATGCCGTTGTGGGATCGCCACATAGACGCGGTTGTCGCAACGCATCCGGACAAAGATCATATCGGCGGGTTAGTGGAAGTCCTAGAACGCTACGACGTGGGCGCGGTTATTGAACCCGGTATCGAAAACAACACGCCGGTTACGGAGGCGTTTCAGGAAACGCTTCGTGAGAAAAACATTTCTCCAATTCTTGCCCGTCGCGGTATGCGAATAGACCTCGGGAATGGAGCGTATGCCGATGTGTTGTTTCCTGATCGTGCGCTACCGAATATAGAAACAAACACGGGTTCGATTATTATGCGCGTCACATACGGCGCAACTTCGTTTATGTTAACGGGGGACGCGCCTGCATCGGTTGAGAAGTATCTCGTGTCGTTAGATAAAACCGCGCTAGATAGTGACGTACTAAAAGCGGGTCACCATGGTTCAAAAACTTCTTCCGCAGAATCTTTTCTTATCGCAGTTTCTCCCGAGCGCGCGGTGTTTTCTCGCGGATGCGACAACACGTACGGTCACCCGCATCCGGAAGTGGTCGAACGGTTCGAGACATTAAAAATCCCCACACTCGATACGTGCGGGGAGGGGACGATTACGTTCTATTCGGACGGACAGTCCGTGCTTCGGAAAAAGCCTTAGAAGTCGTGGACGAACTGCGCGTCGCACGTTCGGCAGAATCCGAAGACAAGGGATCCTTTATCAAAAGAGCCGTGACAGTTCATGCATCGAGCATTTCCCTCCGAACTCATCATTGGAGGAACACGCCTATCAGCACCTGCGGAGCTTCCGCTCCCTTCTCGCATTTCAGACATAGAGATTAAATGATGCCCGCTTTCTTGAGCGTGGCGTAGGCACCGCGCTTCGCGATGGTTTTCAACCCCGCGGTTGAGATGATCAATGAAAACGATTTATTGAGTTCAGGTACAAAAATGCGACGACGCTGAAGGTTTGCGCGACGGCGTACGTTGCCGGTCGGGTTGAATTGAGTCGCACGAACCCTGTTCGAATAGCGACCTCCCGTGAGGCCCGACTTTCCGGTGATGGCGCATACCTTTGCCATAGTTTCGAAATACTACTATAGGGTACGGGTTTTTTCAAATGTTTGACTTTACGCATGTCGGGAGTAGGCTCACTTTATGGCTACGAACGAAGGGGGAGAAGGCGTGCCTGTTGGGGAGTGGCACCTGCGCCAGATGTGCAGGAGTGCGGGAGTGTGTCCGAAACTTCGTCGAATAGCGCCCGAAACTCTTATGGATACCGAGTCGTTTGTTTGTCTCAAGACACCGCATAACGATCCGCACGGTAGAGCGCATTGCGACGGCCCGCCCTTGTTTACTGGGTCTCGGAACAACGACTAAATTTTTTGCAGATATGCCGAAATGGTCCTGCGCTTCCACGCGCTTCCGTCGGCATGTCGATGCTTGTAGGACTTTTCGATTTTATGAATCGTAAAATGCGGTTCAAAAAATTCGCGAAGAGCGTTTTCCGTCCAGACATACTCGGGGACTCCGATTTCCGGATGTACGTACATTCCTTCCTCTGGTCCGGGATGTTCGCGAAGCATTCGCGCTGCGTTTATGTCCTCATCTAAGAGAAATGACTTAAAGAAAAGCCATCCGCCCGGCCGTAACACGCGCACAACTTCCGTGCGCAATGCTTCGCGTTCATTTTTTCTAAGGAAATGTGACGACATCATGTCGAGCGCAATCAATACGGACGAGTCAGGAAGGGGAATAGGTTCCGTCAGCGACTGCACAGTAAATTCAAGCGGTAGTCCCTCCGCTCCTTTTTTTGCGTCCCGTATCGCGACATCCGACGTGTCGTACCCCAGACCATGCACGCCGAACTCTTTGGAAAGAAAAATAATGTTGCGTCCGTTCCCGCACCCCAAATCCGCCACTTTTGTGGTGACGTTCAAATACTTCTTACCGTGTTCTCGTACAAGGTAGCGGGTGAATTTCACCAAATCTTCCGACGGTTCGTCCGAAAGAGCGAGGTGTGTTGCGTTCGAATATTGTTTGTTCCAGAAATCGTTGCCCGGCATTTTGGTATACTCAACCTACCATATGGAGCCAACACTCCTCATCGGAATCGTCGTCGTTATTTTTTCCATCATTCTTCACGAGGTGGCACACGGCTACGCGGCCGACTGGTTGGGGGATCCGACCGCGCGCTACTCAGGACGGCTGACGTTGAATCCCGTTCCGCATATTGATCCGATAGGCTCTATCGCGATTCCGGGCATTCTTGCACTCACAGGCTCTTCGTTTCTTATCGGCTGGGCAAAACCCGTACCGTATAACCCGTACAACTTACGAAGCGGGAAGTGGGGTGAAGCATTGGTCGGTTTCGCAGGTCCTGCGACAAACATACTGATCGCGCTCTTCTTCGGACTCGCACTTCGTTTCTGGGGAGGAGCAATGGGGGATGCGCTTGCCGATGTTGCGGTCATGGCGGTTTTTGCCAACCTATCACTCGCGATACTTAACTTAATTCCAATACCCCCGCTCGACGGCTCGAAAATATTGAAGTCGCTTCTTCCGTATCCCCTGGCGCAGTCATACGCGGGACTTGAAAACATGACCTACGCGCTCGGCCCGTTCGGTCTTATCGGAGTGTTACTCCTCTTTGTGTACGTATTAAGCGAGCCCGTATCACGGTTTGTGTATTTTCTCTTTTCGCTTATAGTGGGAATCTAAACGGTATTGCTAAAATATATGGGAGAAAAGACTAGGGAAGGGATCGATACTACAGAGACGGAAGAAGAGAGAAAGGCGAGAAAGAAAGCAAAGAAAAAGCGGAAGAAGAAGGCTCGTAAAAGAGCGGAGGCAGCGGAGCGTGCTAAAAAAAATGAAGGGGTTGTAGCGCCGGTACAAGCGGTACCAGCACCATCGTTATGGCTACCGGTCCCGGTCCGGTCGTCGCGAAGAGATCCATATTCCTCTTTTTCGCATAATAGGTCTGCGTACCAGCAGAGGGTAGACGGTTGGCTGAGGATTTGTGGCGACACAGACGAGGACGACTATTAATTACACTCTGTGTTCCGCACTCTTACCCCTCGCAGTTCTCAGAACAACGAAGGTGCCCCTTTTCTTGCTTTTTAAATGGCTATTCTGTATAGTTCCTTGACTGCCACTTGGGCAGTTTTTCATTCGAAATGGCAACCATCAATCAGCTTCGAAGACGCGGTCGTAAGACCCGTGCTAAGAAAAGCAAAACCGTGGCTTTGACCCGGGGTTTTAACGTGCTTAAGAACCGCCCGACCTTCTACCCGTCACCGTTCAAGCGCGGAGTTGCTACAAAAGTAACGACCAAGACGCCTCGTAAGCCTAACTCTGCTATTCGTAAGATTGCCCGCGTGCGCCTCAGTAACGGCATGGAGGTTACCGCCTACATTCCAGGGGAGACGCACAACCTTCAGGAGCACTCGGTGGTCATGCTGAAAGGAGGACGTACCAAGGACTTGTCGCTTCGCTATAAAGTAGTGCGTGGTCGCCTAGACACTGCAGGCTTGGAGAAGCGCCGTCGCGGTCGTTCTAAATACGGAGCTAAGCGCCCGAAAGGATAACCTATGCGTAGAAAAGTAAAAAACAAACACGTTGTATTGCCTGACCCGAAGTATGATTCGGAGCTTTTGAGCCGTTTCGTCAACGTGGTCATGTGGAGCGGTAAGAAGTCAATTGCCCGTTCAATTGTGTACGGAGCATTGGATGAAATAAAGAAACAACTTCCTGATTTGGAGCCGATGGCAGTGTTTGAAACGGCAATTACGAATGTTTCTCCGACAATTGAAGTTCGTTCTCGCCGAGTGGGAGGTGCAAACTATCAGGTTCCGAAAGAAGTTCGCCCTGAGCGTCGTCGCTCTTTGGCGTTTCGCTGGATCGTTGGCGCAGCTCGCGCAGGAAAAGGAAAGCCGATGGCACAAAAGCTTGCCGCTGAACTTATTTCCGCATCGAAAAACGAAGGCTCCGCTATCAAAAAACGCGAAGACGTGCACCGCATGGCGGAAGCAAACCGCGCGTTTGCCCACCTCGCTTGGTGATAGTCAAACCAAAAGCCCCGTTCGGGGCTTTTTTCTTGCATTGTCGGGGAAAGTCAGTAGAGTAGAAATATATGGATCATAGAAGTCATTCTGGACATGCTGAAGCGGCACTCATTCGAAGAGTTAATCCTGCATATGCGGCAGAGGCGCTTAAGGTTTTGAAAATGTTGAAGACGGCGCAGCCCGCTGTTGACCAAGGCGTTCAACTTCACTTGTCGGCCGTTGAGGCGGGTCTTCGTGGCGAAGAGGTCTTGATTAGTGAACGCGAGTAGTTGCTTGTTGTACACATGACGCGCGCACATTCAGTTGAAAAAGAAAAATCGGGTTGGCGCAAAACCCTCGACGGGATTCTGAGTAAAAGGACTCCTGTTATTAGGGAAACCCCAAGACCGCTTCGTCGTACTGTAGTGGTTGAAGTGGGAGGCAGTGCATACGCAGTGAACGTTGAAGGACAGTGGGCGTCTCACGAAAGGACGCAAGAAGAGCTTGAAGGAGTGGCGCTTGGTAAATGGATTACTGATATGGGTAAACGAGTTGGAGAAGCGATGAGTCCTGCGACCATCGAGGAATTGCAGGAGCGTTTTCCGACACACATGGCAATGTTAGAGTCTGCCGAAGAAGATGCTCGTCGTGAGAACGAAGACCCGATGCGGGGAGGCCCCCGTTCTTGGATGGAACTTGGCTGGGCAAGCCGGCAAGGTCTGAATAAGGCATCACCCAGCAACTTCCTTCTGATTCTCGATACAAATTCCGGCACATACCTGCGGCAACTTTCGGTTCTGGAGGATTTAGAAACAATTCACACTATTTTCAGTACTCCCGCAAAAGACAATAAATTCCAATCTTCTTTCAAAAAAGCGTATCAGAAGCCGGGATTTAATATCTGGAAAAGTCATCCTCTATACAGTCAGTTTGGCAACGATCCCACCGAAGTGTGGAACGAGTACCAAGAGGACACTCGAGTTGCTTTTTAAGGTGTAATTAAGTATTCTTTCCCTAACGCTTCGGCGTTTTTATTTTTGAAAATTATATGGCACGCGACTACCCACTCGACCGTACCCGAAACTTCGGAATCATTGCGCACATTGACGCAGGGAAAACCACGACTTCCGAGCGCGTGCTCTACTATACGGGCTCTCAGCACAAAATCGGCGAAGTGCACGAGGGTGAGACGACGACCGACTGGATGGAGCAGGAGCGCGAGCGCGGTATCACCATCACTGCGGCTGCGGTGACCTGTTTCTGGACGCCGACGGGAGTAGCCGACAAGAAAGATACGTCTAAGAAGATTCGTTTCAACATCATCGACACCCCGGGTCACATCGACTTTACGGTGGAAGTTAAGCGCTCACTCCGCGTGTTGGACGGCGCTGTAGTCGTGTTTGACGGCGTTGCAGGCGTTGAACCACAGTCTGAAACCAACTGGCGTTATGCCGACGAAGGAAAGGTGCCTCGTATTTGTTTCATCAACAAGCTTGACCGCACGGGCGCATCGTTTGAACGTTCATATAAATCGATTCTCGACCGTTTGACCAAGGACGCCGTACGTATGCAGATTCCGATGGGTGAGGAAGGAGAGCACAAAGGCGTCATCGATCTTTTGACACGAGAGGCGGTGTACTTCGACGGCGACATGGGCGAAACAATTCGCCGTGAAGCGATTCCCGAGGAATACAAAGCGGATACCGAGAAGTACCGCGGAGAGTTGATAGAAAAAATTGTCGCTGAGGACGATGTTGCCATGAATGCGTACCTAGAAGGTACGGAGCCCGACATGGCGACTTTGAAAAAAATATTGCGCAAAGCGGTTATCGAAAACAAAATTGTCCCCGTCTTTACCGGCTCCGCTTTGAAAAACAAAGGCGTGCAGTTGGTGTTGGACGCCGTGGTTGAATACCTTCCGTCTCCCTTGGACATCCCGCCTGTAAAAGGAACAAATCCCGACACGGGAGAAGAGGTAATCCGTACAGCTTCCGACAGCGATCCGTTCTGTGCGTTGGCGTTTAAATTGCAGACCGACCCGTTCGTCGGCGCGCTCACGTTCTTCCGCGTCTATTCAGGCTCAATCAGCGCAGGCTCATACATCTACAACTCAACAACAGGTTCGAAGGAACGCTTGGGCCGTATCGTGCGCCTCCAGGCGGACAAACGCGAAGAAGTGAAAGAGGTGTTCGCAGGCGAAATCGCCGCAGCGGTAGGCCTTAAGGATGCAAAAACATCACACACGTTCTCGTCCGAAGAGAATCCGATAGTGCTCGAAGAAATTAAATTCCCGGAACCGGTCGTGTCTCAGCGCATCGAGCCTGCGACAAAAGCGGACCAGGAAAAAATGGGTATTGCTTTGAAGAAACTTTCCGACGAAGACCCAACATTCCGCGTGTCGTCAGACCAGGAAACGATGGAAACAATCATTTCCGGCATGGGCGAGTTGCACTTGGAAATCATCATTGACCGCATGAAGCGCGAGTTCAATGTGAATGCGAATACCGGCAAGCCTCAGGTGGCATACCGCGAAACTATTCAGAAAGAAGCGGAAGCGGAACACAAATACATCAAAC